>DLPX01000072.1:2162-11970 GCA_002477475.1 Proteobacteria bacterium UBA7447 | reverse complement strand
GGTCCCGTTCGTCCTGATCAAAGGGGGACGCCAGCACCCTGCCCGCAACGGCTTTGACAATATGGCTCGCATAACCACAAACGTCCGTGGCCATGACGGGAAGCCCCGCAGCAATGGCCTCCAGCAAAATAGTGCCTGTGTTTTCCATGTAGGCCGGATGAACCAGGAGATCTCCCGCCGCCAGAAGGTCTGGAATATCCGTTCTGCCCCCAAGGAACTGAACCCGCTCGGCAACACCCAGTCTTTGTGCGAGGCGCAGGTATGGCCCCGCCTGGTCCTGCCCCACTACCACCAGCCGTGTGCGTTCCGAAAGCCCCGATGGCAGGTGCGAAAGCGCGATCAGCGCCCGGTCCAGCCCCTTGGTCTTGAATCCTGATCCGACAAAGAGCAGCAGCGTGTCCGATGACGCCACGTCGAGTTCCTGACGGACACGGGCCCGGATCCCGGATCGGTCCTCTACCGGCTGGCGGTCAAGATCCAGGGTCGCCGGAAGCATATGGAACCGATCTTCAGGCGTACCGTAGTATTGCTGGTAGACGCTTTTTTCCCGATGGGATAGGGACAATATCCGGGTATCGCTGTCCCGGCTGAAGACAGCGCGTTCGAAGGCGTAAAGGTGGCGATAGCGCGGGGTAAAGCGGTACATCGGCCCATACTGCGGTGCGGCCCTGCCGAGGTAGCAAAAGTCGGCACCGTAGTAAAGATCAAGACCCGGCATCTTGTTGAAGCCAATGACCGCGTCGAATTGTTCGGTCGCGAGGGCTTTTTGCAGACGACTGAAAAACCGCCGGTCGCGGACGTGGTTTCCCCCAAGACGGCTTGACCTCAGAACATGAAGGTCGACACCGTTGGGACGCTCACCCTGCCACTCGCCTGTATACACATGGACCGAATGATTCCTGTCGCGACACTCGTTGAGAATGCGAAGAAAGTCCCGCTGAAGGCCCCCGTAGGGGAAATATTTGTAGAGGCAAAGCGCAAGCTTCATAGTGGTTCCGACAGTCCGCGGTTCTGCTGTCGACGCGCTTATTCTACTCTACCTCTCCCCCGCTCTTTTTTGCGACTTTTGTCTTTGCTCCTTACCCAGCTCCCACCCATTCCTTACCTATTTCCTAGGTTCGGTGCATGTCCCGCATGCTCCCACTTGAATGCACTAGAGCAAATGATTTCGAGGTCATCATGTTGGGGCTTCCAGCCCAACCGCTCTCTAATCGCCCGGTTGTCCGATACCAGGCAGGCGGGGTCCCCTGCTCGCCTGCCGGCTTCCTGGATCTCAAAGTGCTTGCCGCTGACCGTGCGCACCATCTCGAGCACTTCGCGCACGCTATAGCCATGACCATAGCCGCAATTCAGGATGGATGACTCTCCGCCGTCAGCCAGGTAGTCGAGCGCTTTCAGATGTGCGCCCGCGAGATCCTCCACATGGATATAGTCCCGGATACAGGTGCCGTCTTTGGTGTCGTAATCGGTACCAAAAACTGACACCGCATCGCGTTTTCCACAGGCTGTCTCACAGGCCACTTTGATCAGGTGGGTGGCCTCCGGAGTAGCCTGACCCAGTGTGCCGTCAAGAGATGCCCCTGCCACATTGAAATACCGCAAGGCAACGAATCGCAGACCCGCTTCTGCCTGCGTCCGCTCGGCGAAGTCCTGAAGCGTCCATTCGGTAATGAGCTTGGTGCGCCCGTAGGGATTGATGGGATGGGTTAACGCGCTTTCATTAACCGGAATCTCGGCCGGGTTGCCGTAGACCGCCGCGCTGGATGAAAAAACAAAAAGACCCACGCCGGCTTGCTGGCAGCACTCGATAAGGTTGAGCGATCCGACAACGTTGTTTTGATAGTACTTGCCCGGGTTTGACACAGATTCCGGCACTACGATGTGTCCTGCAAAATGGACGACGGCATCGAATCGTTGTGACCTCATCAGTGCCCGCATTGCTTTGGCATCTCCGGCGTCGCACTCATGAAATCCGGCTTCGGGCGACACTGCCCATTTATGGCCGCTGTAAAGGTTATCCACGACGGTAACCTGATGGCCCGCTGCAACCAGTTGCCGGGTAGTGTGCGAGCCGATGTATCCAGCGCCGCCAGTAACGAGGACGGAGAGGGGTTTAGTACTCACGAGAGGCTTCCCAAAAAATGCTGGTCCATTTTACGTCGATCTAGTGAGTCGTTTGCTCAAGTAAACGGGACAACGCGGTAATGACGCGAGCAGGCTCAAGGGTTTTGAGGCACTGCGTGTGGCCAAGGGGACATTCTCTGGCAAAACAGGGGCGGCAATCGAGCGTCTGTGAGATAGTCTCCGTTAAAGGCCCGAGCGGCGGCGTGTGACGCTCACTTGATGAGCCGAATATCCCGACCACCGGCGTTCCCGTGGCCGCGGCCACGTGCATCAGCCCGGAGTCATTGCTGACCGCTGCACGGGCATGAGCCAGCAGATCAATAGCGTCGCCAATACTGGTTTTTCCGGTCAGGTTGACACAATGCTCAGGGTCCGAGGATGATCTCACGATGTCCCCGGCAACGGCCTGATCACCTTTCCCTCCGAGCAGCCAGACCTGCCAACCCTGCTCAAGGAAATGATCTGCCACCGATGCAAAGTGCGCCTGGGGCCAGCGTTTGGCCGGCCCGAATTCCGCGCCGGGACAGAGCGCGATAACGGGAGCGGACGGGACATCCCGGCCGATTCTTTGAAAGACTTCCCGCACGTTTTGAGGGTGGCTGGAAAGGTGGGGGTATGGGTAGCTTGAGACTGTCGCCGCGCTATCCGCAAAGGCCAATTGGACAAAGCGAGCGGCCATGGGATCCCTTTTGGTGGATGGCCGGGTTCGTGGATCGTTAACCAGACCCCACCTGGGTTCGCCGCGGTAGCCGGTTCGGACGGCGGCTTTGGCAAAGAAGGGCAGCAGAGCCGCCTTTAATGATCCCGGGAGGATGATGGCCTGATCAAAGTGATGCCCCCGAAGCGAGCGGCCGATTCTCCAGCGGTCAGCTATCTGCAGCCGTCCGTGCTCAAAGGGCGTTTCTATAATCTCGTCAATTTCCGGCATCCGATAGGCCAACCCCGCAGTGACCATCGGTGCCGTCAGGGTAATGGCGGGGGCATCTGCTCTTGATTTCAGCGCTTTAAACAGGCACTGCGCCATAACCATATCGCCGATCCAGGCAGGACCGACGACCAACACCCGTGAGGCAGCTTGGTTCGAGATAGCGACCTGCCTTGCGGTTAGGCGTCCCGGCCGGCGTCAGGAAGCGTCCGGCAGAAAAAAGCGGTTGCCGCAGTAGGGGCACAGTGCGGTTTCACCCGGACGGATGGGCAGATAGACTCGGGGGTGTTGATTCCACAGTTCGCTGTCATCGGGAGGACAGTACAGCGGCAGGTCGGCTGCCACGATCTGGCGCACTGGCCGCGCACCGGATGGCTTGGCATGATGGGCATTAGAGTTGCTCATGGGCTGAAATCAGACAAAGGTCAGCCAGTCGTCATGCTGGCTATCACGTCCCTGCACGCAGTCGAAGTATTTCGCCTGCAGCATCTGTGTTACCGGGCCGCGGGTGCCACTGCCGATTTGCCGGCCATCCAGTTCACGGACCGGGGTAACCTCAGCCGCGGTGCCGGTGAAGAACACCTCATCTGCGACATAGATTTCGTCCCGGGTAATTCTCTTTTCTCTAAGTTCCAGCCCGGATTCGGCAATGAGGCGGATTACCGTGTCCCGCGTAATGCCCTCCAACGCGGAAGTCAGGTCCGGGGTGTAGACCACTCCGTCTCGGATCACAAAGATATTCTCCCCGGTGCCCTCCATCACATAGCCGGCGGAGTCCAGCATCAATGCTTCGTCGGCGCCTGCGGACAAAGCCTCTTGCAGGGCGAGGATCGAATTTATGTAGTTACCGCAAGCTTTGGCGCGGCACATGGTGATATTGACGTGGTGTCGTGTGAAAGACGAGGTTCGGACACGAATACCTTTCTCAAGGCCTTCTTCGCCAAGATAGGCGCCCCATTCCCACGTCGCAATGGCGATATGGGTCTTTAGCATGTCGGCACGGATGCCCATGCCCTCTGAACCATAGAACGCGAGCGGCCGCACGTAGGCGCTGGCCAGTCCGTTCTCTTTGACCACTGCAATTTGAGCATCGTTCAGGGTTTTGGCATCGTAGGGGATCTTCATACCAAGAATATGGGCAGATCGGAAGAATCGGTCGGTATGGTCCTCCAAACGGAAGATAGCGGTTCCCCGATCGGTCTGATAGGCGCGCACGCCTTCGAACACCCCCAGCCCGTAGTGCAGGGTATGCGTCAATACATGTACCTGGGCGTCTCGCCAGGGCACCATTTGACCATCGAACCAGATTACGCCGTCACGATCTGAAAATGACATCATTCCTTCCTTTAATGAACTTCACTGTGTTAGCGAAATGCGCTAAGCCGGCCGCGCATTATTACAAAACCGAGAAAGAGTCGGGAGGACCCATCTAACTGACCAGCATCGCGTGGACCGCTTTGACGGCAGCTTCCGCATAAGGCGCCAGACGGGGCGGTATCTGCTCAGGCAGAATTTCAGGCCCCAGGATACCGACACCCACTGGCTTGTTGGTTGCCAATTGCAGGTCGATGAGCGACTGGATGACGGCTTGACCCATGACCCGCCCATGCGCGGTCTCGCCCCGCTCGATGATGCCCAGCACTACCACGGCATCAACAACGGATCTTTCCAGCAGTCGTTTTGTCGCGAGGGGCTTTTCCATGGACCCCGGTACCCAGACCTCTTCACGGACTTGTAGCCCCAGCCCCCGCGCGGTCGACCGCGCCTTCTTCACCATGATCTCGCAGGATGCATGATGGAAAGAACCCACCACTAGCGAAATAGTCAAGCCGTCGGTCATTGGTAACACCGTGAAACCGGATAAACCGAGAATTCTATCTGATCAATGCGCTTCGGGTTCGCCGGAATGTCGATCACAGAATCACGATGAGGTGTGCTCCAGCTGTTCGCGCCACAGCCTTTGTATGGCCTCACGCTCAGGAGCAAAAGACGTCTCGGGCAAAAGGGCTTTACGGCGACCGAGCTTGAGTTCGTTTTCTTTTGACAGGTATTGCGCCAGGGTGTCTGACAGGGTCTTTGCGGTCTCGCTCGCAATGCCACCAGATGCCGCAAGTTCAGACAGAATGCGAAGGTTGCCGCGGTGCCGGGTGAGCGCCGGAGTTTGATGCGCAAATTTCAGAACGAGGTATTGGCACAGAAACTCGATGTCGACAATGCCCCCCGCATCGTGCTTCAGGTCAAAGTCGGATCCGCTGTGGCGAGAATGATGTTGGCGCATGCGTTGTCGCATATCCCGCATCGCACCTTGCAGCTTGGATGTCTCGCGGGGCTGACAGAGAACACGGTGGCGAATCTCTTCGAAACGTTGCCGCAGGGCGTCGCTGCCAGTGATCATTCTTGCGCGAACCAGGGCTTGATGCTCAAAGGTCCATGCCGAGGTCGATAGATACTCATGATAAGCCTTGATGGGGGTTACCACTGTCCCCGAACTCCCGCCAGGTCGTAGCCGGGTGTCAATGGAGTAGGCCTCTCCTGCCGGTGTATGCGTGGTGAGTATATGCGCCAGCCGTTGGGCCAGCCTGCCGAAGTAGTGGCGCCGTGCCGCGGCTGCCTGGGGATCTTCGGCGTCCGGCTGTTCGTAAACAAAAACGATATCAAGATCGGAGTGATAGCCGAGTTCCTGACTGCCAAGCTTGCCGTAGGCAATGATTCCCAGTTCAGCGCTCTCGTGCGGAGCTGCCGGTGTCTTTAACGTACGCTCGGCGATGACAAGCGCGTGGCACAGCACGGCTTCAGCCAAAGCGCTCAGCGAAGCCCCCGCAGTTTCAATCTCCAGCAGTTGTGCGACATCGGCCGCGGCTATCCGGAGACTGTAGGCCTGACGGTATTCCCGAAGTATCTCCATGGCGGCTTCGAGATCCTCCCCGTCCTGCGAGTCGAGTTTGCGCGCCAGTTCCTGACAGATCTCGCTGCACGCCTGCGGCTGATAAGCGGTGATGGGGTCAATTAGTTCGTCCAGGATAACCGGGTGGCTCGCGATCCAGTGACTGATCTCACTTGAGGCGCTGACCAGACGGACCAGCTGTGACAGGGCCAGCTCATTTTCAGTCAGCAGCGCAAGATAAGCCGACCGTCGGCCGATCGACTCAATCACAAACAGTACCCGGCTGATGGCGGTATCCGGGCTTTCGGTTTGGGCACAGCGTTTTAGAGCCAGGGGCATCAGGGCGTCCAGCCGTTCGCGGCCTTCACGTGAAAAAGCCTGATAAAAGCGGCTATCACGGATGCCGGCCAGCAGGGTCTGGACCTGCTGTGGGTCTTGAAAGCCAAGTGCCGTGAACTGGGTGAGTTGATCCTCAGGCGCGAGGGTTTCGTCCCACAGATCAGCAAAGAGTGAGTCCTGGTCGTCAGGGAGGGATCCTCGGTGATGATGGAATACGCTGCGAAAAAGTTGGTGGACATCATCGTTGACAGAGGCCAGGGCTGACTCGAAGTCGACGTTGTCTGGATAGCACATCGCCAAAGCGATGCGTGTGCGGGCGAGTGGCTCCACCGGAATCGAATGGGTTTGTGCATCATCCATGATCTGCAGGCGGTGTTCGAGTACCCGCAAATAGTCATAGTGGCTGCGCAACCTGTCGCCGTCCGCCCGATCCAGCATCCCTCCCTCTTCCAGCGCTGCCAGTGCCGCATACAGGGAAGCCGTGCGCAGCGCTGCGTTTCTGCCCCCGTAAATCAGCTGGTGACTTTGTATGATGAACTCAATTTCGCGGATGCCGCCACGCCCAAGTTTGACGTTGCCGGTGAGCGATTTTTTTGCGAGCTCACGATCGATCAGGGTTTTCATGGAGCGGATCGATTCAAAAGCCCCAAAATCAAGGTACTTTCGGTAGATGAAAGGCCTTAAGCTGCCGAGCAGTTCCATGCCCGAAGCTATGTCACCCGCAACGGGACGCGCCTTGATCAGCGCGTAGCGTTCCCACTCGCGACCGTGGGTTAGAAAGTAGTGGTCGATAGCATCAAAGGAGAGTGCCAACGGTCCGCTATCGCCGTTGGGGCGAAGTCTCATATCTACCCGAAAGACCAACCCATCGGCTGTCGGGGTCTGCAGGATATCAATCAGGGCCTGACCCAGTTTGATGAAGAACTCATGGTTGCTGATGGATTGTGTCCCGTCGGTAGATCCGTTTTCCCGATAAGCGAAAACCAGATCGATATCAGACGACATATTGAGTTCACGCCCGCCAAGCTTGCCGAGGCCCAGAACCGTCAATTGCACCGGCTTGCCGCTGTTCTCGCCGATCGGTTGTCCAAACCGGTTAACGAGTTCGAGGTGGGCGCATTTCAGTGCCGCGTCAATGGCTGCATCGGCCAGGGTGGACAGGGTCTCCAGTACTTCTGACAAGGGGGCCTTACCGACAAGGTCGCGCCATCCCAGCAGAACGATCTGCTCCTGCCTGATCCGTCGAAGCGCCGCGCCAATCTCTTCCCGATCCCCGCGCAGGTCATCAATCTGTTGGCGCAGAGCCTTCGGATCGGATGGTCGTGCGGCAGCATCGAGCTTGTCCAGCAAAGCCGGGTTGCCCGAAAGTGTGCGTGCGATAAATTCGCTGCCAAGCATGACAGTGGTTAAGTCCGTCCAGTGGCTTGCCCGGTCGGCCCGCCCGCCGCGCTCTTGGCCGAGTGCCTTTATCCGGGCGGCTCGCGCCTCGGCAAGTGCTCTTACGTCAGCAGCCAGATCATTCACGACGGGTTATTGTGGCAGGCAGTTCTGATTGAAGGGCAGTCATTGGGCGAGCACTGAGAGAACGCCCCGAGGCTCTTTGATGTATTGCAGTTGATACGGTCTCGCACGCTGTGCCGTCGGGTTCGCGGCGGTTGAGACAACTCGGCTATAGTCCTCGCTGAAGCGCTAGCGCAATGGGCACAACGATGAGTGATCTTTTTGATTTTAAGAGCCGTCAACGCCGTTTTGCTGTGGTGGGGCACCCTGTCCTACACAGTAAATCACCGCAGATTCACGATGCTTTTGCGCGCCAGTGTAACGTATCGCTGTCTTATGATGCGATTGCGCTTGACCCCATCGCATTTGAGCAGGGGGTGCGCAACCTTCAGGCTGGCGGTGTGGCGGGAATCAATGTCACACTGCCATTCAAAGAAGCGGCGTTTCGCCTGGCCGATGAGGTTTCTGAGCGGGCGCAATTTGCGAACGCGGTCAACACGGTGTCGTTTTCAGACGACGATCATATTGCCGGAGACAATACGGATGGCATCGGTCTGGTGCGTGATCTGCAGGAGAATCTTGGTATCGCGTGCACCGGTGCGAGGATTCTGATCATTGGAGCGGGGGGTGCGGCACGCGGGATCGTGCAGCCCCTGCTGCAGTCGAATCCGGACTGTGTAGTTATCGCCAACCGCACTGTCTCGCGTGCACGCGAGCTCGTGGCATCAATGGACTCACCCGATCGGGTCCATCCTTGTGGACTCGATGACGTGAACGAGGCATTTGATCTTGTGATCAATGCCACGGCGGCAAGTCTGTCGAGCCAGGTGCCCGCGCTATCGGAGTCGGTTTTTCATCCCGGCAGCCACGCTTATGATCTGGCCTATGCAGATCAGCCGACGGCGTTCATGCGTTGGGCGTTGGGGCTTGGGGCGGTTCGGGCGGTGGATGGCCTTGGCATGCTGGTGGAGCAGGCAGCAGAGGCGTTTTGGATTTGGCACGGGCAGCGACCGCACACGGCGCCGGTGATCAGTGCCTTGCGTTCAGGAGGATGTTAGCTATCCGGGTGTATCTGAACGCGAGGGTTCGTCGCTGAACCAGGCCAGCAGCTCGTTGCGGAGCAGATCAGCCAGCGCTGCACTGTGCTCCTTGCGGTCATTCAGGCAGGGGATATAAGCGAAATTCTCACCGCCTGCTTCACGAAAGATCCCGGCATTTTCCTCGGCGATCTCTTCGAGCGTTTCCAGGCAGTCCACTGCAAAACCAGGACAAATCACGTCCACGCTCCGCGTTCCCTGCTGAGCGAGGGACTGCAATGTTTTGTCGGTGTAGGGCTGAAGCCACGGAGCTCGGCCAAACCGGGACTGGAATGTGAGGATCCACTGTTCGTCCGTCAACGCCAGGCGTTGCGCGAGGGCCGCGGCGGTCTCTTCACACTGCAGGCGATAAGGGTCGCCTTGATCGGCATACCGTTGGGGTGTCCCATGAAAAGAGATCACAAGTTTCTCGCCCCGCGTGTGCCCGGCCCAGTGTGCTTGAACGGATGCTGCCAACGCGTCGAGATAGCCATTGGCAAGATGGTAGTCCCGCACAATATGGATTGCGGGCAGGTTGCGCCACTGCCTTAGCGTGCTGCCTACCGCGTCGTAAACAGATGCTGTCGTGCTGCAGGAGTACTGCGGATACAAAGGCAGGACAGCCACGCGGTTAACGCCGCTGCCTGCAAGATGCTCAAGCGCGTCCGTCACCGATGGCTGCCCATAACGCATGGCCATCGTGACGCTGACGTTTTCGTCACCATGTTTTTTCAGATTCGCTTCAACGCCTTCGGTGAGTTTGCGGGTCAGCGACATGAGCGGAGAACCCGACTCGCGCCAGATCGTCTGGTAGGCGGCGGCGCTGCGCTTGGGCCTTATGCGAAGAATGACGCCGTGTAGAATGAGGCACCAAATCCAGCGGCTGAGTTCTACGACGCGGTGATCGTGGAGAAACTCTCCAAGATATCGTCTGACGGCAGGGGTGCTCGGGGCTTCGGG
>DLPX01000072.1:0-1789 GCA_002477475.1 Proteobacteria bacterium UBA7447 | reverse complement strand
ACCCCGTTGAAATTTCATGGCACTAGAACCGGTTATCCGCGTTGCTGGCCATACGCAACCATTCGCTGGATCGGTACAGCAGCACGGACTCGTATTGCTTCGTCGATATGCACTTGCGTGTCTTTGGCCTTCAGTACGGCGATCAGGCGCTGGAGGTCATTCATTTTCATCCACGGACAGTGTGCACAGCTGACGCAGGTAGCGCCTTCGCCAGCCGTGGGAGCTGCGACGAAAGTTTTCCCGGGCGTGCTCTGTCGCATCTTGTGCAGGATACCTTCTTCAGTTGCCACGATGAAAAAAGACGAATCCAGTTCTTGTGCTGCGAGGATCAGCTGGCTGGTGGATCCTACGATGTCAGCCAGCTCAATCACTGACGCCGGGGATTCCGGATGTACCAGTACCTTGGCCTCGGGATGTTGGTGCTTGAGGTTTAAAAGCACCTCCGCCTTGAATTCCTCGTGTACGATGCAGCTGCCGCCCCAAAGCAAAAGATCCGCTCCGGTCTGGCGTTTGACGTAATCGCCCAGGTAACGGTCTGGCGCCCAAATCATCTTCTCGCCCTTGGCGGCAAGATCAGCCACAAGATCAACGGCGATTGAAGAAGTCACGACCCAGTCTGCCCGCGCCTTCACCTCCGCACTGGTGTTTGCATAAACCACTATCGTGCGTTCAGGATGCTGATCACAGAAGGCGCTGAAAGCCGCCGACGGGCAGCCGAGATCCAAAGAGCACTCTGCTTGCGGTTCAACCACCAGCACCTGCTTCTCGGGGCTGAGAATCTTTGCGGTTTCTCCCATGAATCGCACCCCCGCTACGACCACCGTGCTTGCGGGATGGGTAAGACCAAAGCGGGCCATCTCCAGCGAGTCAGCCACGCAGCCCCCGGTCTCTTCAGCGAGTTCCTGCAACTCACTGTCAACATAGTAATGCGCGACAAGTACCGCGTCTTCGTGTGCCAGAAGTTCGCCCGATTGTTGGCGAAGCGATTGGCGCTCGGTGGAAGTCAGGGTTTCGTGAGTGACTGACCTCGCCTGTCTCGCCTTATCGGCAATAGAGATCGAATCGCTCTGGCTCAACTGGGGCATGCGCATGGGAATTTGAATCGCGTGTTAGTGCCACGACTTATTCGTTATACAAGGACAATGTTATATATACCACCAGGCGCAATGCAGGATCACATTTTATGCACTGGATAATTTTGGGTGTTTTGGCACTGGCGTTGGTAGTCATCTCAGTTCGTTACCCGCGCTTGGCATTCGCCATTCTGGTTGTGCTTTTAGGCAGTGCAATACTGCTCCTGCAGATCATCCCCGGAGAGCGGGAACGCCAATCCGCTCGGATCTTGGTGGACGATGTCGATGTTCTGACCGTGAAGTTTGTTCCATCGTATGCTGGCAGCTTTGACCTCATCGGTCGCCTGTCTAACCGTTCGGTCGATACCGTCCTGTCGGAAACCACGCTGGCAGTGGAACTGCGTGATTGTTCGACTGAGTCCGATGGTGATACCAAAAACTGCCCGGTCCTGGGAGTGACGCACCCGACGGTAATGCTTGAGGTTCCGCCTGGCCATGCCCGGGATTTCAGGGTCAATCTCAGCTTCCCGCGGATTACCGTTAAGGGAAACGCTGAGTGGAAAACGACCGTGAGCGAAGTCAGGGGGTACCAGTACCAGCCGCAGGACAGGCAATAAAAAGGCGACGGTAAAAACCGTCGCCTTTTGTGCTGAACCGGTAACCCGGATCAGCCGCTAAATCAGCGCCGTCGCGCTTTTTTCTTCGTAGCTTTCTTT
>DLPX01000007.1 GCA_002477475.1 Proteobacteria bacterium UBA7447 | reverse complement strand
TCAAGGGGGACATATTGTGAATCTCGGGTCGGTCGCGGGGCTGAGCGGTGTGCGGGGCTGCGCGGCGTACGTGGCCAGCAAACATGCGGTGCACGGATTGAGTGATACACTTCGTCAGGAATACGCCGGCCGCGGGATCCGGGTGTCGGAAATCCTGCCGGGCATGGTCAAGACCGAGTTTGCCAAGACACGCTTTTCCGATGCCGACGAAGGCGATGCGTTTTATGAGAACTACGGACTTTGTCTGGAGGCTGAGGATATCGCCCGTTCTGTGCTCTTTGCCCTCGAACAGCCTCCACATGCGGTGGTGTCACAAATCGTTATCGTCCCGGATAACCCGGGGTAAGGAGCCGAGTCAGTGATGCGTAAGAGGCTAAGCCGAAGGCACTTTCTCGGCGCAGGTGCGGGAGCGTTGGCCGCGGCAGGAGGTTTGATGTGGCTGTATCAGCCGCGCAAGATCGGAGCGCCGCTGGGCGATCTCGTTTCGGATTCAAATGGAATGTTGGATTTGCCCCCAGGATTTTCTTATCAGGTGCTACAACGCGTCGGTGACCAGATGACTGATGGATTCAATGTACCCAGTGCGCCTGATGCGATGGCTTGTTTTGCAGGAGAAAATGACAGTTGGGTAGTTATGCGCAACCACGAGATTCATGAGGGTATTCCTGTTGATCCGACATTGGGGTTTGCTGACAACCGGGGCGGCGGAGTAACCCGACTGGTCGTGGATAGAGAAAGCGGCGTGCTTCGAGCAAGCAATTTTGTGCTGACAGGAACCTCGCGTAACTGCGCCGGCGGGCCAAGTCCCTACGGTTGGCTAAGTTGTGAGGAAGTCGGGGAACCTGGGCACGGGTACGTTTTTCTGTGTGATGCATCGGCTTCGACACTGCAGGCGCCGCACAAGCTGCCTGCCCTGGGCCGCTTTCCTCATGAAGCAGCCGCTTTTGATGAGGCTACCGGTATCACTTACCTTACCGAGGATACTTCCGACAGTGCAATCTACCGCCATCTTCCGGACCATCGCACGAAACCTTTTGTCGGCGGAGAGTTACAGGCATTGAAAGTGTCGTCTAAGGATCGATTCAGGCTTTCAGAGGGCCCGAAGGTAGGAGACGCATTTAATGTGGAATGGGTCTCCGTGGCCGACCCGCAAGCCCTTAAGGCCTCGACGCGAGACCAGGCCCATAACTTGGGAGCTGCGTTTCTCTCTCGTGGTGAAGGCGCATGGCTTTCCGAAGGCCACGTCTATATCTGTTCTACTGATGGTGGACCGAATCGCCGTGGACAACTCTATCGGCTGGATATCTTGTCAGACGGCTTGGACCGATTGACTCTGGTTGCGCAAGCTGAAAGTGAAGACTCTTTTGCTAACCCGGACAACATAACCGTCTCACCTTGGGGCGATGTATTTTTAGCGGAAGATGGCGCGGCGCCCAACGGGGTGCGCGTGCTGAAACCGGATGGCAGTCTGCATCACTTTGCACGTAATGCCCTGAATGGCGGAAAGAGCGAAATCGCGGGGATATGTTTTTCCCCAGACGGCAAGTGGCTTTTTTTGAATCTTCAGTGGGAGGGCTTAACGTTCGCTATCACTGGGCCCTTTACCGTCTAATCTCGTCTACTCCTTGTTCAAAAACCCACCGGATAAACCGCGAGACCACCGGGGTGGGCCCGATCATGGATCGATCCGATGTAGGTCGCCAGTAGTTCAGATCGATCCTCGTCAAAGAAGAGACCATAGGGGGGACCCGGCAGGCCGTTGATCGGTCGAATCGGCTTGACGACGCGACCGTCTGTGGAAACCAAAGCCAACTGATTGCGCGCGCTCCAGAGTCCAACCACGATCCAATTCTTGTTGAGGCGCACTAGCCCTGTCATATTGACCTCAGGAAATTGCGCAACCACGCTGGCTTTGCCACTGGAAAAATTACTGATGTGAAGAACATTGCTTCCCTTTCCGGGATTAAGACCGTCACGGCCCTCGTAGGAATTGGACAGCCATAGACCGTCCTCTTCGCAAATCAACTGGCGGCCATAAGACACCAGCTTTTGATGGTCCGCGAAGACTTCAGCTGGGCTGGTATCTAAAGGTCGGTAGCGCACCAGTCGGGAGTGTAATGAGTCGGCCACATAGATCCATCCGCTTGCCGCATCAAAGCAGATGCCGTGAGGCGCATTGAAGCCTCGACCGCCAGCGTCACCAAACCGGCTGACTTCGCCGCTGGCTATCTCGACAAGAGCAACATTGCTGCCCCAGCCTTCGCTGACAAGTGCCCGATTGGTATCAAGCGCCTCGAGGAAATGAGGAGATCCCAGGGTGACCAACGAGTGATGCTGTTTTTCGCGGAGGACGAGTCGCTCGTGATTTTCAAATCCGAGGGATTCACTGAGGACCAGTTCATTACTGAAGAGTTCCCCGGCAAAGTACCTGTCACCCAGGCGGATTACCTGCGCAGGGTGCTGAAGATTGCCGCTGTACACGACGGGTTCTCCAAGAATCGGGACAGGGCCATCGATCTGCCACCACCATCCGGTAACAAAAATAACCAAAGCCGAGATTAGTCCGATCAGCCAGTAGTTTGATTCTGTCTTGTTCAAGAAGTTCTTAAGTCGCATCTCAATGAAGAGCAATTCGCAAAGTGCTGAGAAGAAACGGGCACCAAGCATAACAGCCTGTATAGCGTGTGCCCTGTATCCGGAGCGCCATCGCTATAATTGCCGGTGTGTAATCGCTGGCACAGCCCTTTCGAGATTTGTGTCGCGTCTACTTTGCACTCGTTCTTTTAACCTGCGTGAATACTGCTTTGAAAAACAAAAAAGCCGCTCTTGACCGCATCGGCATTTTGGGCGGCGGTCAGTTGGGGATGATGCTCTGCGAGGCGGCTCGTCGACTGGGCGTCACTGTAACCGTGGTCACCGATGACCCGACGAGTTCGGCGGTTTACCTCGCAGACAACTCTATCGTTGCGCCACTGGATGATCTTTCGGCCGTTGCGCGTCTTATCGAAGCCTCTGATGTAGTGACTTTCGAGTTGGAGGCGATTCCCGATGAGACGCTGGACCTTCTTGAGCGTGCGCAGGCAGAAGGCAAGATCGAAGTGCATCCCGGCGTGGACACCTTACGGCTGATAAAAGACAAGGGTTTACAAAAATCCTGGCTCCAAGATCAGGGACTGCCGACATTGCCCTTCATGCTGGCTGATGAAAACGTAGATGAGGGCGCAGTACTGCAAAGCGGTTTTTGCGCACCGCTCGTTCAAAAAACACGGCGCGGCGGTTACGACGGCAAAGGGGTGCAAATGCTTCTTGAGCCCGAAGCGCTCAGTGATCTTTGGCCTGTGGCAAGCGTGATTGAGCCAGCCCTTGAGGGTTGTCTGGAGGTCGCGGTGGTCGTGACCCGAGCTGCGTCTGGTGAAACAAGCGTTTACCCTCCAGTGACCATGATGTTTGATCCCGCGCTGAATGCAGTGAGCACCGTCATCAGCCCCGGGGATCTCAGCGAGACCCAGCGGATCGAGTGTATTGAGGTAGCTACCCGCGCGATTCAGGCCCTTGATGCGGCAGGTGTTTTTGCGGTGGAGCTTTTTATCAGTACGTCGGGCGAGATCTTTATTAACGAGATTTCACCCCGGGTACACAACTCGGGACATCTCACGATGGAGGGGTTTCAATGTGATCAGTTCGAGCAGCACCTTAGAGCTATCTCGGGCCGCCCTATCGCGCCGACTGAGCCACGGGCACCGGTCTCGGTGATGCTGAATCTTCTTTACGAAGACCGTCTGTCTCCTGCGCACACCGGGGTGCCATATACCGCTCGGCTACAAGAAGCGGGCCAGGTGACGGTGCACTGGTATGGAAAAAAAGAAGCCAGACCGGGAAGGAAGATGGGCCATGTCAACGCGCTGGGGAACTCCCGGGAAGAAGCTTTGGCCCACGCCCAAAGCGGATCGGAACGGCTCCAAAGTGATACATTTCAACCTCCTGAGGGCGAAGCAATAAGCAAGGCGAACGGATCATGAACGCGAAGGTCGGAATCATCATGGGCAGTGATTCAGACTTGCCCGTGATGCGCGCGGCAGGGGACATCCTCAGCCAACTGGAAGTGCCCTTCGAGATGACGATCGTCAGCGCTCACCGGACACCCGACCGGCTGTATGAGTATGCAGGTAATGCCGAGGGTCGTGGTCTGCGCGTAATCATTGCCGGCGCCGGCGGGGCGGCTCACCTTCCGGGGATGGCGGCGTCGCTCAGTGTTCTACCGGTTATTGGGGTGCCTATCAGCGCCACGCGTCTTGAAGGCGAGGATGCACTGCTGTCGATCGTCCAGATGCCGGCGGGCGTGCCCGTGGCAACGGTTGCAATTGATAACGCCACCAACGCCGGCATCCTGGCAGCCCAGATGCTCGCCACAGGAGATGATGCCCTGAGACAGCGGCTTGCCGAATACAAAGCGGCCTTAAGTGCCAAAGTGCATGACAAGGCCCGGCAATTGGAAGATTCATAGGGCTCTTAAGCCGAAAAGATCGCAGGGGGAGTCCAGATGAAAACGCACGCACAGGTGTGTGTGATCGGCGGCGGCGTCGTCGGTTGTTCGGTTTTGTACCACCTCACCAAACTCGGCTGGTCGGATGTGGTCCTGCTGGAGCGCTCTGAGCTCACTTCCGGATCCACCTGGCACGCGGCAGGCGGGTTTCACACCCTGAATGGCGATACCAACATGGCCGCCCTGCAGGGTTACACGATCAAGCTTTACCGCGAGCTTGAAGCGCTGACGGGGATGTCCTGCGGTCTGCATCACGTTGGCGGCGTCACCCTGGCGGACACATCCGAACGCATGGATATGCTTAAGGCCGAAAGGGCGAAGCATCGGTATATGGGTCTGGAGACCGAGATTCTTTCTCCCGCCGAGATCCGAGAGGTTGCACCGGTGACCAACATCGAGGGTGTGCTCGGCGGTTTATATGATCCTCTTGATGGCCACCTTGATCCTGCCGGCACCACGCACGCCTATGCCAAAGCAGCGCGTCTGAATGGTGCGAAGATCGAACTTCACACGATGGTCGAGCAGACCACGCCCAGAAGCGATGGCAGTTGGGAAGTCGTGACCGATAAGGGCGTGCTCATCGCGGAGCATGTCGTCAATGCCGGGGGTCTTTGGGCAAGAGAAGTCGGTGCCATGGCGGGGGTCTATCTGCCGCTGCATCCCATGGAACATCAATATGTGGTCACCGATGATATTGCCCAGATTTACGAGCGTGACAAGGAGCACCCACACGTCATGGATCCAGGCGGTGAGAGTTACCTTCGCCAGGAGGGCAGGGGCCTTTGTATCGGATTTTACGAGCAGGCCTGCAGGCCCTGGGCAGTTGATGGTACGCCCTGGGATTTTGGTCATGAACTGCTACCGGATAACCTCGACAAGATCAGCGAGTCGATCGCGTTCGCCTACCAGCGTTTTCCGGTGCTGGAAACGGCAGGGGTCAAGACCATCATCCACGGCCCCTTTACCTTTGCGCCCGACGGTAACCCACTCGTCGGTCCGGTTCCCGGCCTGCGCAATTACTGGTCTGCCTGTGGCGTGATGGCTGGCTTCAGCCAGGGCGGTGGTGTGGGACTCACCCTGGCCCAGTGGATGGTGGAAGGCGAACCGGATCGTGATGTCTTTGCCATGGATGTGGCGCGTTTTGGTTCGTGGACCAACCCGGGCTATACCCTGCCCAAGGTCATCGAAAACTACCAGAAGCGATTTTCCGTCAGTTACCCCAACGAGGAGTTGCCGGCGGCACGACCTTTTAGAACCACGCCGGTCTATGACATCCAGCAATCGCTCGGCGCGGTTTTTGGCCAGCAGTTCGGCCTTGAGGTGGCAAATTACTTTGCCAGCGAAGATGAGCCGAGATATGAAACACCGTCGTTTCGACGCTCCAATGCGTTTGCGGCTACCGCCCGGGAAGTAAAGGCGGTCAGGGAGCGGGTCGGCATCAATGAGGTTCAGAACTTCAGCAAGTTCTCGGTGACCGGTTCAGGTGCGCGTGCCTGGCTGGACCGGATTATGGCGGGCCGGATTCCCGATCTGGGAAGGGTGAGCCTTGCCCCTATGCTGTCTCCCAAAGGGCGACTGATTGGTGACTTCACCATCTCCTGTCTTGGCGAGGAGGAATTTCAGCTGACCTCTTCCTACGGGTATCAGTCGGTGCATGAGCGATGGCTGCGAAGCCATCTTGAGGCTGGGATCGATATCGAGAATATTTCTGACAGACGCACAGGTTTTCAGATTGCGGGCCCCATGGCCCGTACTGTGTTGGCCGAGGTGACCCGCGCTGACGTGTCGGCCGAATCGTTTTTGTTTATGGACGTCAAACGGATGACCGTGGGGATGTGTGACTGCATCGTGCAGCGGTTGAGCTACACCGGAGACCTGGGTTACGAGATTTATACGGATGCAATGGACCAGCGGTCTCTTTGGGACACGCTCTTTGCTGCCGGTCAGAAGCACGGTATGCGACCTTTTGGGATGCGCGCAATGATGAGTCTGCGCCTCGACAAGTTCTTTGGCAGTTGGCTGAGTGAGTTTTCTCCGGACTACACCCCGGCAGAGACGGGCATGGATCGTTTTGTGGCGGTCAACAAAGGAGCAGACTTCATCGGGCGCAGCGCGGTTGAGGCTGAACGCCAGAGCGGCGCGGCAAGAAAACTGGTGATGTTTGAGGTCGATGCGGATGATGCCGATGCCGTCGGGTATGAGCCCGTTTGGATCGATGGGGAGGTGAAAGGCTTTTGCACCTCGGGGGGATATTCACATACCGCGCAAAAGTCCATCGCCCTGGCGCTCGTTGACGATGCGTCGCTGAGTGATGATCTCGAGGCGAAAATCGAGATCCTAGGGGATATGCGCCCGGCAAAGAGAATTCATCAGATGCTCTTTGACGCAGATGGTGCCCGCATGCGGGGATGACGCGTCTTCGAATTTTTCTGGCAACTGGCGACGACACATTTTGCAGGAGTTCCGATGACACTCGACATTAAACTGTACGGCATGGGCCGGACACGCTCGGCGCGGTGCCAGTGGACGTTGGATGAACTGGAACTCGCCTACGAATATGTTGATGACCGTGCCCTGCTGCACAGCGAGGAGTTGCGTAGATTGCATCCGCAGGGCAAGATGCCCGCGATCCTTATTGATGGTCAGCCGCTGTTCGAATCGGCACCGATCTGCGAGTACCTGTGTGACCTCATTGCGGAACCCATGCTGATCGGCGCAGTGGGGACCTACGAGCGAGCCCAGCACGCCCAGTGGACCTCATTTGTGCTGACCGAATTGGATGCTTATCTGTGGAGTGATCTCAAACACACCCGCGCTTACTCCGAGGAACACCGTTCGGCAGAGGTCACGGCCTCTAATGCAAAAGAGATTCAGCGTGCACTGGATGTACTGGATAAAGAATTCGCCTCGAGGGATTTTCTGATCGGTGAACGATTCAGTGTCACGGACATTATCGTCGGGTGGAGCATCAACTGGGCGGCCAATACTGGCCATCTTGCCGCGTTTACGCAGCTTTCCCGGTATCTGGCGCGGCTGCAGGAGCGCGAATACTGCACCATAAAACCGGGATGACTGGTAGCGCGGCCTGTAACCCAATCGTGGCTTTGAGCCCTTCCCTAATGACTCAAACCACCAGTGTTAAGTGTTCCGCTTCTCTGCGCTCATTGATGATTTTCCGAACGTAGTGTGAGCAATGGTCCGGGTTAATTTCTCTCGGATCCTCCAATAGCCAATCGTCGGCGTAGCCGTATCTTTCGAGAAACGGCTGAAAAAGGGGTCGGTAATGTTCCATATCCCGCTCGGTAAACCAATGCCGCCAGAACCCATGAGCCTTGCTGCGGATCACACGCTGGAACTGTTTCGGCACCTTGGTATCGCTTTTGATGCGCACACCTAAAAAATCTTCCAGTAAGTCAAAGTTGTGGTCTACATAATCCTCGTACTTAAAGAGGAACGCGCGCCTTTGGCTTACGTTTTTATCCAGGGCATCCCATCTCAGATGGTCACTCCAGAAGAACGCTGAGTCTAAAGTGGGGCTTGGGAGAGCAAGACGGGTTTCAAGTTCGACCAGTGAGACCGAATCAGGATCTTGTTCTTTTTGCTCCAAGAGCCGCAGTTGTTGGCGGACAAAGTCCTCATCGTCATAGAGGTGGTCGTAGTGACGATACAGGATGTAGCTCACGAGTCGGTCACGGGGATCGCGCACCAGCCAGATGACTTTGTCGTAGTTGTCGAGACAGGAAAAGTCGAATCCGGACCCAATAATCTCCTTATTGATCAGATGCTTTGGGTTGGTTACCGGATTTCCCCAGCCCAGATACTTGTTGTATCTCGATGGCAGGAACTGACCCTCAAAGAATTGCAGATACCGCCGCGGATAACTCTTTATCAGGCTCGACCAGAGTCCTGTGGTGCCGGATTTGGCGAGTCCAAATATCGCTATCTTTGCCATACGACGAGAGGTGCTGGCCGGAAACTAGGATGCAGGGTCATTTTGCCTACTGAAAGTGATTGCCCATAAAGAACTTGTAAGAGCGTGCTGCGATGAAGCAGCGATTTACCTGTACTGGCGCACCTCATCATAGTATCCGGAGATATTTTTATCGAGGAATTTCTTGCCC
>DLPX01000086.1:37615-40820 GCA_002477475.1 Proteobacteria bacterium UBA7447 | reverse complement strand
GCGTCCCTTAAGCGCTTTCAGGCGGTTTTCACACCAGATCAGATGATCCTGCTCTTCCACCGCCGCCTGTATCATGGCATCGCGGACGCGTCCATCCTGAGCAGTTAGCGCCTGACCTTCGTAGAGCGCCTGCGCACAGACCTCGCCCACATGATTCACCCGCATCAATCGGACTGACTCACGCTTTTGCGCGTCGGTCAGCTCTCCGGCATTAACATCCTTGGCCGGATCTGGACGACCCGTGCCCGCAGGCGTGCTTGCTACCGTCTCCAACGCGGTTTGGGCCGCTGAGATCAGATGATCCAGCGGACTAAGTTGCCTCGTCTTCGTTCTTTGAAGCTGAGAGAACATGCAGACTCCCTACTGCATCCATTTCAGGCCGACGAAAAATTGTCGCCCGGGTTGACGATAGTAACTGGCATTTTCGTAATCTTCATCCGTAAGGTTGGTTACCCTACCCACAATATGCCAGGCCGCGCTGAAATGATAGGCGCCGCGAAGGTCGATCGTTGTGTAACTTTCGATTACCGTTGTGTTCGCCAGATCGTCGTAGGTGCTCCCCGAGGAAAAGAGCGAAGCTCCTGCCGACGCTTTTGCGAAGGCCCTATCGATCCGCAACTCAAGGAATTCCCCTGGCCGTCGAGGCAATTCCTTTCCATCATAGGTTCCACCGTCCTGTTCAGCAGATAACAAGGTGAGAGCGGCTCCAAACTTCCAAGCGTCCATCGCTGTATCAAATTGTATTTCTAAGCCCTGAATCATTGCGGCATTCACGTTGCCAGGGGCAAACAGGGCAGCATCATAAGCAATCAGGTTATCGACGTCGCTTGAAAATATATTGGCGGAAAACCGACTATTCTGATCCCGCCATCGGTAACCTGCCTCCACCGTGGCTGATTCCTCCGGATCCAGATTTGCATTGCCAAAACCCGGGTAATAAAGCTCGTTAAATGTCGGCGCCTTAAAGGCTGTGCCGTACTGCGCCGTGATTCGAGACGACTTATTCAGGTCATAGCCGACGCTGGCATCCCCTGTGACCGAGTCACCGAACTGCTCATTGTCGTCGTACCGCAGTGCGGCCTGGACATCGAGCATTCCGACACTGCCGATGAACTGGCCAAACCCTCCAAGATTATCCCGAGAGGTTTGGGCGTAGCTCGTTCCGCTATCCACTTCATCACTGGCGAAATCGATTCCCAGCATGACCATGTTTGCCGCTGAAAGCGAGAATTCATTCAACCAACTGACAGATGTGCGCGACGTATTAAAGTGATCGGTCTTTGCGCCATCCTTTAAGGTGTCTGTGTCATCCTGACTTTGGCCGGCCGAAAATTTCATTCCCAGGCTATCGCTCGCATCGACACTCAACTGTACACCCAGAACGCTGATTGAGAAATCCGTCTCGTTTGAGAACGATCCATCGTACTCGGTCTCTCCAGTCGAGGACAGGTAACTCACAGAAA
Organism: Proteobacteria bacterium UBA7447; assembly: GCA_002477475.1. GTDB lineage: Bacteria > Pseudomonadota > Gammaproteobacteria > Arenicellales > UBA868 > UBA868. Next base: position 39,357 of record DLPX01000086.1, on the reverse strand, counting down.
AGTCGGTCTTGTTATTTATCGATCCGGCAAGGCTTGCCTGCACGGATAGATTTTCGTAGCCGTCGCGGTCATTCTCGAACGTGAAACATCCGGCAGTGGCCGATCCTTTACAGACATCGTACCCCTTGCTCTTTTCATAATTCGCGCCGAGAGAGAACTTTATGGCATGCTCGCCGGCGGAAAGTCTCGCACCGAATTTGGAGTAGTCATCAGTACCTGCCGTAGCGAAGGCCGAAGCCCGTGGCGCCTTGGCAGGGTCCCGGGTGAAAATCTGAATCACTCCACCGATGGCGTCTGGACCATACAGACTCGATCGTGGCCCCCTGACGACTTCAATACGCTCGATCTGATCGGGATCGAGAAACTGAAAAGAAGTGCTGCCAAGCGTGGTCGAGCCCACTTTGACTCCATCAATCAGCACGAGAACATGATCCGACTCAGATCCCCGAAGGAAGACCGAGCTGGGTTGCCCCAGTCCGCCGGTGTTGCTGACAGTCAGTCCCGGTACCGTCCGCAGGATGTCCGTTACCGTTAGCGGCTGCAGTGCTTCTATCTCTTCCCGATCGATAACGCTAACCGCTGAAAGTGATGCATCAACGGTCTGGGCGGTCCGGGTTGCAGTGACCACCACGGGCTCTTCCGCACTGTAGACAAGCCCAGGGAATATCAGAAAAAGAACAAATGGGATAAAGCGGGCGTTTCGCACCATTCAAGCCTCCCTCGCACCCTCCGTGCGAATAGTTATGCGAAAAGGCCACTGGCGAAATATCGCTACCAATGCCACGGCCCCACGCGGTGGATTCGGTTCACTTGCTGGCCGGTCTCCGGACTCGTGGACGCCGTTCGGCTTGAAAGATCTGCGCCTTCCCACGACGCACTGTCGCAGTGGCATAAGCCGATCCAATCCACTTACCGTTGCGGGGGCAGTGCCGGGATTGCAGAAAACTTGCTGCGCACCGGCTTCCCGTTTCACCGCGGGGGATTAAACCCGCGACACCAGAAAGCAATATCAGTATAGCCTCTTTGAACTGCACCACCTAGTTGGATTTGAATTCCTAACGACACGAGGGAGTATGAAAACGACTGCCCTGTTTTGGTCCACAAACCTCGCTTGACTTTAAGCGGCAGAACCTTGAGCATTCGCCTCGGTGCCGGCCCCATTTGGGGTGAAAAAGGGAACAAGGCGCGCTACGGCGTAACCTTGGCTGTACCCGCAACTGTAGGCGGTGAGCACCGGGCCCACGAAGCCACTGGTCAACGACCGGGAAGGCAGGCCCGATGTGAAGAACCGCAAGCCAGGAAACCTGCCGGTGCCCGCGTCGTTGGTCCAGGATCGGGAAAAATTCCGGACGCGAACCACTTCGGTGGGCGACGCACTGAGTCGCTTAACGAGAGAGGTTCGCTATGCAGACGCCAGCGTTCGTGATAAAAGCCGAAGAGCCCGGCGCCCTAATCTACCGGCCGTCTTCCTCATGAGATCTCGGATGCTGCCTTTTGCGCTCGTACTCTCAGGCGCTATTCATGCTGCGGTCATCGGGATCTCTCACGACGTCGTGCCAAAACTCACGGCTGATTCCCCTTTGGTCTACACCACACAGCTTGATGCCGTCCTGATTGATATCGCACAGGATAAAGGCGAGACGCCGCTGCCGTCACAAGCCGCGGCTGAATCGGTCGCTTCAGCGGGTGAACAGAAACCACAAGACGATCTCGAACAGGAATTGGAAAGACTCGAACAGCTT
>DLPX01000086.1:37041-37277 GCA_002477475.1 Proteobacteria bacterium UBA7447 | reverse complement strand
CTGGAGAAACAATTAAAAGAGGCGCAAGCCGAACGGCGTGCTGAAGCTATCCGTTATGAGACCCACATCGACGACTTGCTTGAACAGAATACGCTGACCCAACAGGACAGCCTACGTCTGACGACCGCCCTTGCCGAACAAAAAAGCACCGTCACCACGCTGCGCACGACAGTTCAGCAGCTTTCCCAGGATCTTGATTTGGAGAAAAGCGCCAGTCGACAACTGCAGGCGAGCCA
>DLPX01000086.1:33851-36701 GCA_002477475.1 Proteobacteria bacterium UBA7447 | reverse complement strand
CTCATTGATCTGCAAACAGAAAAAGAGGTCGCGATATCTCAGAATCAACAGCTCACTGCCCGGCTTACCCAAACCGAGTCAGCCTATCAAGATTCAGTTGTCCAACTTCATGGCACTGCGTCAAGGCTTGCCGAGACCCGTTCCGAAAACCAGAAACTCGTGCAGGCTTTGGCCAGCTCAGAGGAAACCGCTCTGGATCTAGAAGGTGAACTGGCTCAGGTAATCAATGAAGCGCGCCTTGAGCGTCAGACAATGACTCAAGGACAAAAAGCGGCGGAAGAAAGTCTCAAAGCGATTTCGATCGAACTTGAAACCGAGCGTGCATCAAACGAACATTTGCAAGCCCAAACGAAGCGACTGGATCAAACCCTTGCTGCGCTCCGAATCGATCAGCAAAAAAACGAAGCAGCCCATAAGGAAACAAACGCCCGTCTTGCGGATGCGCAATCTGCTCTTCGCTCAACTGAAGAGGAAAACGAGGCGCTTCAACATGAGTTATCGCACGCCAAAAAGAACGCGGCCAATCTTAAAGAGCAGCTCGATCAGTCGCAGGCGTCAGAAGCTTCCCTGGATACCGGAAATGCCTTGAGCGACCTTCGCCCCGTTCCGACCGCAGGCAATCCCAAGCCGGTTTACCCAAGGATGGCGATCCGTCGCGGTATCGAAGGAGAGGTGAGGCTCTCTGTCAGCGTAACGGCCTTGGGCAAAGTCTCCCGAATATCCATAAACAAGCCCAGCGGTTCTGCCATACTTGATCAGGCCGCTATTGATTCAGTCGGAAAGTGGCAATTCACCCCCGCGATCCGGGATGGTGTGCCAACGGCTATGGTGGTCGACATCCCGATCCAGTTTCGTCTCATCGACTCGCGGGGCTAACGAGTCCCCAAAAAACGGCGGGCGGAAGCTTTGGCTAACTGGAGAAATCCAGAGTCAGCAGCAAACGAGGCTCTCCCGCCGCTACTGCCGGGGAACGATGTACCAGCCCCGCGCCTTTGTTGCCCGGCCATTTTTCCCCTTTCATTAAAGCCACTTCCCCACGCGCTAATTCCTGAATATCACGCTCGGTCTGATAAAGGCCTGATTCCTGATCAGATTTCTCTGCACCACTGAGCCCTAATTTCTTTCGGTCTACCGATTCGTGAGCCAACCATTCCGTTGCAACACCACAATAGGTTGTGACGAGTCTGCATGGCACATGATCCACGTGAAACTTCGGACACATCGAATGGTGCAGAACCCGCAGACGCAGGCCCGCCTCATCAAGACCAAACAGATAGCAGAACATATCAACAAGCTCTGCGGCATCATCAACGAAATAACCAAACCGGGGATTATCTATCTCCTCATGCATCACAGAACGTGCGTCACTGGGTTTCAGCACGACCGAAAAATTTCGATCACGCCGCGACACTGCCAAATCGTTGACCCCTGCGACGAGTTCTTTCGGAAGCTGACGCTGCCAGATGATCAGGTTGGTAGATTCCTCATAGATATCTGCTAAGACGACTGGCTGTTTACCTGTCACGACTTTGCGGAACTTCGGATCAGGCTCGATGACGCCCTGTGGAATGGACATCAATTCAGGACTTACCGCATTCATATCTCCTCCCATGCAGGAAACGGATCGGGCAAGGTCTGCCAGAACGTCTTTCCTTTAAGCACTTCTTCTTCACTCAACAAGCAATCATCCAGCGCCTGGGTCATGCCCTGCTGATCCAGGTTTTGACCGATGAATACGAGTTCCTGACGCATGTCTCCGAACGGCTCAATCCATTGCTTTTTGATAAATGCCAATGCCTCCTCGTCCTGAGGCCAGTTTTTCTCGGGCACTGCCTTCCAGAACATTCCAGCGAACCCATAGCGGGCAATCCCCCCAGCCTGACTCCATTGACCAGCAAACTGGGGCCTCGTCGCGAGCCAGAAATAGCCTTTAGATCGAATCAGCTTGCCGAATTGCTCCGTGCCGTGAAGAAAGTCGTGGAAGAGGTCCGGGTGGAAAGGTCTGCGGGCTTCATAGCAAAAACTGGCAATGCCGTACTCTTGTGTTTCCGGCAGATGCTCGCCCCGCATCTCCTTCATCCAACCGGGGGCCTGCTGAGCACGTTCAAAATTGAACAACCCCGTATTCAGAACCTCATTGATATCGACTTTGCCATTCGCGATCGGATATATCTTCGCGTGTGTGTTGAGGGTTTTCAGAATCGCCGTCAGACGGTCTATGTCGCTCGCGCTTGCCAAATCGGTCTTGCTGATCAGAATCAGGTCCGCAAATTCGACTTGGTCAACTAACAGATCAGCAACACTACGTTCATCTTCCTCACCCAACGATTCGCCGGTTTCCTGTAGATATTTAGCTTCATCGTAGTCCTTTAAAAAATTGACTGCGTCCACAACTGTCACCATGGTGTCCAGATCAGCTATGTCCGACAGCGCGACTCCATTCTCATCTGCAAAAGTGAAGGTTTCCGCTACTGGCAAAGGTTCCGAGATACCTGTTGACTCGATGACAAGATAGTCGAATCGACCCTCTTTCGCCAGTTTGGTGACCTCCTCCAAGAGATCTTCGCGAAGCGTGCAACAGATGCAGCCATTGCTCATTTCGACTAACTTCTCCTCGCTCCGATTCAATGACACTTCCGAGCGCAAGATTTCAGAATCAATATTGATCTCGCTCATATCGTTGACGATCACAGCGACTTTTTTGTTCTCACGGTTGTTGAGGATATGGCTAAGGATTGTTGTTTTGCCTGCCCCCAAAAAGCCGGACAACACCGTTACCGGAAGCCTGTTTTGACGAGTTGTTTCCATAGTTTCTCCGCGACTCATACGTTATGTTATACCATAACATTC
>DLPX01000086.1:5724-33446 GCA_002477475.1 Proteobacteria bacterium UBA7447 | reverse complement strand
TGGTAAAACGCCTCCCCCGGTCTGGGCGCCAGTAACGCTTCTAGGGTCGCGGGGTAAAGATGAGATGCTCCACGATGGATGGTTTCTCGCAGCCCACCCGCTCGGCATGAGGCGGAGCAATTGCCGAATTTATGTCAGCGACATATGAGTGGATTGATCAGACAACTCCGTCGGCCTGCAAGGCGCTGATGGCGCTGTCCTCATAACCCAAAACTTCCCGCAGCACCTGATCGGTGTCTTCACCAAGAACCGGGGGGGCCCGGCGGACCTCACCAGGGGTTTCAGACAGCTTCAGCGGACTGCCCAAGAGATTGATCTGTCCGAGCGACGAGTGCAGGGCCTGGGTCCTCATCTGCCGATGGACGACCTGAGGATCGTTGAGGGTTTCATCGATGCTGTTGATGCGTCCACAGGGGATACCCTCCGGCTCCAGCAGATTCAGCCAGTCGTCCGTATTTTTGCGCTTCATTAACAGCGCAAGCGCTTCAACAAGCTGCGCTCTGTGCTTCACCCTACCCCGGTTGGCAACAAAGCGGGGATCCAGGGCCAAGTGGGGTTGGTCCGCGAGCTCGCAAAAACGCCGAAACTGGCCGTCGTTACCGACCGCGAGGATGATGTGCCCATCCTGGGTCTCAAAAACCTGGTAAGGCACGATGTTGGGATGGGCGTTTCCCATTCGCACAGGCGTCTGCCCGGCCGCGAGATAAGTCATGGCCTGATTCGCAAGAATCGCCACCTGACAGTCGAGAAGCGCCATATCAATATATTGCCCCTGACCCGTACGTTCCCGATGAATCAGTGCGGTCTGGATAGCATTAGCGGAGTAAAGGCCAGTCACGAGATCGGCGATCGCGACACCCACCTTCTGGGGATTAGTCCCGGCAACATCCTCAGCCTCTCCGGTCACGCTCATCAGGCCGCCCATCGCCTGGATCATAAAGTCATAGCCAGCTCTGTCAGCGTACGGCCCAGTCTGGCCAAACCCGGTGATGGAGCAATAAACGAGGCTGGGATTAATTCCTTTAAGCGTCTCGTAGTCGAGACCGTAGCGCGCCAGGGCACCAACCTTGAAATTCTCGACGACAACATCGCAATGTGCCGCGAGCTCATGCACGACCTTTTGACCCCGGGAATCTGAGAGATCCAGCGTCATTGAGCGCTTACCTCGATTAGTCGCAAGAAAATATAGGGACTCCTCGTTTCCACCTCCATCAACGGAGGCGAAAGGAGGCCCCCATTGCCGGGTGTCGTCCCCGCTGCCCGGCCGCTCGATCTTGATGACATCAGCACCAAGATCGGCCAGGATCTGTGTGCACCAAGGGCCGGCCAACACCCGGCTGAGATCAAGAACGCGTATGTGTGACAGCGCGCCCATGGATCAGCCGGTAAATGCCTGAAGACCGGTTTGGGCGCGCCCCAGAATCAGCGCGTGAACGTCGTGCGTCCCCTCATAAGTATTGACCGCTTCCAGATTCATCATGTGGCGAATCACGTGGTACTCATCCGAAACCCCGTTGCCGCCATGCATGTCCCGCGCCGTTCTCGCAATCTCGAGCGCCTTGCCGCAGTTATTGCGCTTGAGCAGCGAGATCGCCTCGGGGGCAGCGCGCCCTTCATCAAACAGGCGTCCGAGTCGAAGACAAGCGTGGGTGCCGAGTGTGATTTCTGTCTGCATATCGGCAAGTTTTTTCTGAATCAACTGGTTTGCCGCAAGGGGCCTGCCGAACTGCTCCCGCTCCAGGGTGTAGTTGCGCGCAGCGTGCCAGCAAAAATCAGCCGCGCCCATCGCGCCCCATGAGATTCCATAACGCGCACGGTTAAGGCAGCCGAAGGGGCCCTTCAAGCCGCTGACTTCGGGGAGGATATTCTCAGCTGGCACGAAAACATCCTCCATGACGATCTCGCCCGTCACAGACGCTCTCAACGAAAACTTTCCCTCAATGGCGGGCGTGTTGAGCCCTGCCATCTCCCGCTCCAGAATAAACCCACGAATCACACCTTCATCATCTTTCGCCCAAACGACAAAGACATCCGCAATAGGCGAATTGGTGATCCACATCTTGGCTCCGCTGAGCCGGTAACCGCCATCGGCCGACCGGGCCCGGGTCTTCATGCCTCCGGGGTCTGAACCATGGTCGGGTTCGGTCAGTCCGAAACACCCCACAGACTCGCCTGAGGCAAGCCGGGGCAGATACTTCTCACGCTGCTCTTCAGAGCCATAAGCAAAAATCGGGTACATAACGAGGCTCGATTGAACGCTCATCATGGATCTATAGCCTGAATCCACTCGCTCCACCTCTCGCGCAGCGAGGCCATAGCAAACGTAATTCAGCCCAGAACAGCCATAGCCATCGATGGTGGAGCCAAGCAGTCCAAGCTCACCCATGCGGGGAAAGAGAGAGCGATCGACTTTTTCCTTCCGAAAAGCCTCAAGCACGCGGGGCTGCAACTCCTCCTGACAAAATCGGCGGATGGAGTCACGGACCAATCGTTCTTCATCCGTCAGCATATCGTCCAGCACCAGCGGATCTGCCCAATCAAAAGTCGCAATAGTCTTCGGGGATTTAGTCATTATTTCGGTACTCCAGTCTTAACGGTATCGGGTGTCATTTTCGGTTACGACAATTTCAAAGCAGTTGGAACAAACTAAGCACCGCAGCACGGACTCGTTTCGGGTCTTTCACACTCGTATAATACCGCGCAACAATCGATTATCGATCACGGCGGGTTCCCGCCGAACTTCCCGAAGGCCCTCATGAGTCCCGAACAATTCTGGCCGTTGATTCAGGTCATCCTCGTCGACCTGATGCTTGCGGCTGACAATGCCATCGTAATCGGGCTCGCTGCGGCCAGCGTGCCGGCCGCCTTGCGCCCCCGGGTCATCATGCTCGGCATCGCGGCCGCTGCCGTTCTGAGAATTCTCTTTGCGTTGTTGACTGTCCAATTGCTCCAGATTGTGGGTCTGGTGCTCGCGGGAGGTTTGCTGCTCTTGTGGGTCTGCTGGAAACTATGGCGGGAGTTGCGCAGCCGTAATAAATCGACCGAATCAGCCGACGAAGAATCCGTTGCGCCGGCGAAATCGCTTCGGCAGGCGATTGTGCAGATCATCATAGCGGACGTATCGATGTCGCTTGACAACGTGCTGGCGGTGGCCGGTATTGCCCGCCACGAGCCGGTCATTCTGGTTTTTGGTTTGGCGCTGTCCGTGGCGCTTATGGCCTTTGGTGCGACGCTGATCGCCCGACTACTTGAGCGATACGCCTGGATTGCGTACATTGGCCTTGTGGTCATCCTTCAGGTCGCGCTGGTCATGATCTGGGAAGGATCACGCGAACTGATCATACTGGCCCAGGCTTAAGCTTCTTAATGGAATGAAAAACATCCTCGCCAAAACCGTTTTACGGCATCTGCGAGGCGCAAGTTGTTTTGCCCTGTTGTTCGCGGCAAGTGAAATCGCCTGGGCGCAAAGCGTAGACGTCCAGCGCGCGATCGATGCCTATGACGAGGGCGACTATGCCGCCGCCATGGCAGTCTGGGAACCGCTCGCCAATCAGGGAAACCGTGACGCCCAATTTGCTATGGGCGTGCTCTATTACGAGGGCCACGGCGTCAACAAAAACCTCGACGAAGCTCTGGCGTGGTTCCGAAAAGCCGCAGACTCGGAGCACCCGACCGCTATGTTTAACCTGGGGGTGGCCTACTGGGAAGGCCGGGGACTCAGTCAAAGTTTTGCGCAAGCCGTGGACTGGTGGGAGCGAGCGGCGGAATCAGGCGATGTTGCCTCTCAGTACAATCTGGGTCTTGCCTACTATTTTGGCAAAGGGGCCCAAAAAGATCTTGATCAGGCCAGAAACTGGCTGACGCAAGCCGCAGAAAAGGGTCATGCCGATGCCCAACGCGTGCTCGGCATCATCGATGAAAAAGTTGCAAAGAGTCAGACTGCGTCTTCATCAACATCAGGCGCCTCAGTTGCTTCTGCGGCTAACCAGGCAGGGTCTACGGAAGTGGAGTCAGTAATGGTTCAGCCTGCAAAATCGCAAGAGACACAAGCGCAAAACGTGTCAGAACCGTCTTCAGGACAGGTAGGCAACGCAACAACACCCGAAGCCTCCACAAAAGTCACCACAACCACAAAAGAAAAAGCTGCGGCAGGTTCCGTCATTATCACAACCCGTTTTCGGGCGGCGGAGGTCAGTGTCGATCAACTCGAATTACGCTCTGGCCCTAACAGTCAGTCTCCAGTTCTGCAGACGCTGCGGCAGGGAACGCCCGTAAAAATTATCGAGGCACGAGGATCATGGGGCAGAGTCGAAATTCCTGGGCATGTCCGTCTTTGGGTGTTTGGCAATTATGTTCAAGGCGCCCCTGAAGGCCGGATCACCGCCAACAAGGTCCGCTTGAGAAACCGGCCGACAACGGGCGAGAACTCAAAGGTCGTCGCGCATCTGAACAAAGGAGATTCGGTAACGGTTCATACCAGTACTGGGGATTGGAAACAGATCAGCAGCGGCAAGGCGACACCAGGCTGGGTGAGGCTATCGGGGGTATCCGAGCAGAATCCCGTGACGCAGGATTGGCTTAATAACTTCAATGCACTTGCAAATGCCCCGACAGGCAAAACGAAAACAGCATCTGCCAACTCGACTCCTTCAGCCTTTCGAGCAGCCTGGGTCAGAAGGGACAATACAGCGGTGTTTGGCCGCGCTGCGGCGGATGCCCCTAAACTCAATGACCTTGAAAAAGATCTTCCGGTGAAAGTTATTGGCAGCAAGGGAGAGTGGCTGATGATTGAGAGTCCAATCGGGCTGGATGTCTGGGTCTACGGCAAATTCATTAGCGAAACCGAAAACACCGCCCAGATCAACAACAATCGGGTCCGGATTCGTTCGTTACCTTCTACTGATCCTGAATCTGACGTGCTAGGTTTACTCGACAAGGGTACGCCGGTTGAGATCAAGAGCCGCAAGGGAGACTGGATCCGCCTTCGAGTCACCCGATCGATCGCAGGATGGGTCGCGAGCGAAAGACTGACAATCCCAGGGTCGATCTCTGCGGATTGGCAAAAACGCTGGGACGATATCCGATCTCAGAACAGACTCTGAGAGTTACGGCAATAACCTCTTTCTCCACCTGCAGATTCCATTTGCTGCCCAGGATCTTCGCGATTCTGGTTATTGGGCTGAGCCTCGGCACACCCACTATCGCGGATGACCTCGATCTCGATGCAGTCAGGGCAATGATCGAAAACGGTGAAACGACATCCGCTCTTGAGCTGCTCGACCAGGAGATTGCGTCGTCAACATCGGACTCTGCGGCACTGCGCTTCCTGCGCGCGCGGATTCTCGTCACAATAGGCGAACTTGAAAAAGCAGAGCGTACCTATCGAGAGCTCATCACGCGCTATCCCGCACAGCCTGAACCGTATAACAACCTTGCGCGTCTTTACAGTGCGCAAGGCAAACTGGATCAAGCAGCCTCGCTGCTGCGTGCAGGTCTTTATACTGATCCTGCATACCGGGCCCTTTTTGATAACCTGACCCGCATCTATGCGGAACAGGCGGCCCGCTCACTCAGCGCAGCGCTTGACCCACACGACGCCCAGTTGCACAAAGCCTTGCCTCTTGGAACACTAATCGAGATACCAACGCTCTTGGACTAAAGAGATTCCGTCATGCCGGATTCCAATTTGGGAAGGCCGGCGCAAAACGTTAGAATTCTCAAGGTTCTATCTGGCCAGGAACGTATCCTCATCGATGAAAGATCTCTTCTTGAAACGTCCGCTGCTCCTGGCTCTCCTGATCGGCCTGGCACTGCCCTCAATCGGGCGAGCAGGCGGGGAAAGCAACTACGAGGCCCGCCTGATAGCCTCCGTCGATACAATTGCGAGCGGAAACTGGTCGGACGCCCTGAGCGACCTCAACAGCCTGACGACTAACTTTCCCTTGAGTCGCATCGGTCATCTACTAAAGGCTGACCTCCTTTTTTCACTCTCCGGACAGGCGCAGGCAAGATCAGCCGATCCAGCGATTGCAGAACTTCAAAATCAGCTACGATTGCGCTGGAGCTATGTACAGTCCTCCGAAGCAAAAAGGGAATTAGTCCCGGCAAAACTCCTGCAGATTTCCGACAAGATACCTTTTGTCCTTTATGCGGATCTGCCCGCTTCAAGGCTGCATCTCTTCGCACAACAACACGGCGCATTGGTTCGCCTCTCTGACTACTACATCACCATGGGCCGCGCCGGAGCCGGCAAGGAACGCGAGGGTGATCTCAAGACCCCTGTGGGGATATATCAGATCGATGGCTACATTCCTGGGGGGCAACTCCACGCGCGATATGGGGCCGGCGCACTGACCACGAATTATCCCAATTCACTTGACCGGTTTCTTAACAGGACCGGTTACGGCATCTGGCTGCATGGCACAGAGCCCGGGTGGATTAACCGCGGGCCCCGGGCCAGCGAAGGGTGTCTGTCACTGAGTAACCCGGATTTTGAACAACTCCTGTTCCAGTTGGGGTCGCATCAGGATATCCCGATTGTGATTGACGATGCTCCGCGATGGATCAAGACTCAAGACCTGCATCAGGCAAAAGACAGGGTTCTTGCCTCCATCACTGCCTCGGCAGCTCGGATAACTGAATCCTCCGATCACCAGGACGCACTGGCTTCGCGCTACGGTCTCGACGAAGGCGCCCGGATTACCGACCTTGTCCTGCAACCCGGGAAACAGGAGCGGGTGTTTGCACGCTGGCTCAATACCTCGCAGTCAGGGGCTGCACTCACCGTGGAGCAATATTGGCATCACACCGGAGACGGTGGGTGGGAGATTCTCCTTCAGACATCAGAACCAGTGCCGGCGCCCGAACGGTCAACCTCTGATCTTGCCCAATCAGACTAGATCACAAAACCTTTCAACCGCTAATTAGAACTTCCTCAATTTCTCCGTGGCCGTCAGTAGCCCCGCCCGGATTCAACAAGATTAGGCCAAGGCTTATCCTGTCGAAAGTCATTGATCGCATCCGCTATGTAGCGACAGGCGGTGGGGGGATGCGTGATACTTGCAATGTGCGGAGTCAGATACACTTTATCGTGTGTCCATAGCGTACTGTCATGCGGCAGGGGCTCAGTTTCAAAAACGTCCAGGGCTGCCCCGGCGAGGCTTCCTCCATCCAGAGCGTCGACAAGATCCTGCTCGTTGACGAGGTCCCCACGACCCGCATTAATAAAGTATGACCCGGACGGCAACCAGCTGAGGGTCTTACGGTTAACGAGCCCTCTCGTCTCCGGGGTGGAAGGCATCAGGGCAACCAGCATCTCACTGCGGCGCATAAAGGCCTCAAGCTGTTCCTCACCGTGAAACACTTCCACGCCCGGAATGTCACCTGGGCTTCGGCGGTAGCCAACCACTTGATAGTGAAGCGAGCTTAATTGACGCGCCAATGCCATGCCGAGCACGCCCAGACCCATCACCCCCACCGTGATCTCACTGGCCGGAGCCTGAGTCAACTCCTCCCAATGCCGCGCAATACGATTGGTTTCAAATTGGGGCATAAGCCGATGGAAACGAAGGACATGGAAGAGGCAGAACTCGACCATGCCGGCCGTCAATTCCGGCTCCACCATTCTCACGATCGGCAGATGGACCGGCAGGGTCGGACAGGTCAAGAGTGAATCGACTCCCGCACCGATTGAAAAGATCACTTCAAGGTTATCCAGTGCGTCGAACAATTCTGGCGGCGGCCCCCAAAGCAAAGCGCAGTTGATTTCGCCGGGATTCCCTGTATCCGGCCAAAGACGGACCTCAAGTTCCGGCATGGCCGAAGAGAAGGCATCAATCCATTGCTTATCCCGCGCATCGGTCTTCAAGAGCATTACTGCTTTGCCGTCTTTCAACACCTGATCTTTTCTCTTTAGTATGTGGCTGGACCTTACCAACCGGGCTTGGGGCTATTCTTCCTGCAAACGCATTCTCGTCAACCGCAGCATAAAAACAACCCTATCCAAGCCCGGTTAGCACTTGTTAGTCCGGGCATTGCAAAACAATCCAAAATTTGCGACCCTTGCCGGGCAGATGCCTTAAGATCCGTTTTGAAGATCAAGAATGCTTAAGATCCGGTTTAAAAATCAAGTAATGTACGCAGAACTCAAGTCCAGCGGCTATAGGCTGGGCCATAACAATAGGCCATCAAAAGGAGTCATGTAGCTCGAATTTGTCATTAAAAGTCTACCGATTTTTTACGCAATCCGCATATCTATCTCATAAAATGTGGTCTCATTTGAATTAAGCTAGAGCGCAGGCTACGGCAGTAACAAACTGCATACCCGATCTTCAAAGTTCCACTGGAGGAGCAAGTCTCGAGATGAGCAACGAGGATACCTTTGTCCGCTTCAAAGAAGTCCAGAAAAGTTATGACGGCGAAACATTAGTCGTCAAGAATCTCAACCTGGATATCGAACGCGGCGAGTTTGTCACCATGCTGGGACCCTCCGGGTCTGGCAAGACTACTTGTCTCATGATGCTGGCGGGATTTGAGCCCGCTACCCATGGTGAGATTTATCTTGGTGATCGTCCTATCAATTCGGTGCCGCCTCACAAACGAGGCATCGGCATGGTATTTCAGAACTATGCCCTTTTCCCGCATATGACAGTTAACGAAAATCTTGCGTTTCCGCTGGAGGTTCGCAAGCTCAGCAAGTCCGAAATCGCAACCCGCACCAAGCGGGCGCTCGACATGGTTCAGTTGGGTGCCTTTGGTGATCGACGGCCCGCCCAACTTTCCGGCGGTCAACAGCAACGTGTGGCCGTGGCCCGTGCTCTGGTCTTTGATCCGGACCTCGTGCTGATGGATGAACCCCTCGGCGCGCTGGATAAACAACTGCGGGAACAAATGCAGTACGAGATCAAACACATTCACGAAAGTCTTGGCGTGACAGTGGTGTACGTTACGCATGACCAATCTGAAGCGCTGACCATGTCGAACCGCATCGCTGTTTTCGACGACGGCGTCATCCAACAGCTCGCGCCGCCCAGCGACCTCTATGAGCGTCCGGAAAATGCCTTCGTGGCGCAGTTTATTGGGGAAAACAACCGATTGCTCGGCTCGGTCGAATCAATCGATGGTGAAGAGTGTCAGGTCAAGATAGACAACGGCGAAGTCATTAGGGCACTTAAAGTCAACGTGGATGGCGTTGGAAAACGCGCCACGTTGTCGCTACGGCCGGAGCGTGTCGAGGTAAACCCCGAACCCGGGAAATTCCCCAATGTCTTTGACGCCAAGGTCGAAGAACTCATCTATCTTGGTGATCACATCCGTACCCGAGCTTCCGTCTGTGGGCACGATGATTTTATTGTTAAGATTCCCAACGCATCGCATCATGCGCTGCTCAATGAGGGAGATACGGTCAAGTTCGGCTGGTCCATGGAGGACTGCCGGGCACTTGATATCTCACATGCGCACTAGGAAGCGCAGGTGAGATATTTCCTAGCGTCTAACCAATAGACGATAAACCAACCTCAGTTAAGGAGGATATTCATGAGAAAACGTCTCATAACAACCACCCTGGCCTCGGCTTTGATCGGCGCGGCTTTGGTAACACCTACTCAGGCCGATGTCACTATCGCGTCTTGGGGTGGTGCGTACACCATGAGCCAGCAAAAGGCTTATGCAGATACTTGGACCGAAGGCCAAGCTAACTTTGTCAACTACAACGGTGGTCTGGGTGAGGTCCGAACCCAGGTGGAATCCGGCAACGTGACATGGGACCTCATCGATGTCCTGCCTCACGAAGCCCGTGTTGGCTGTGATGAAGGACTTTTTGAAGAACTGCCAAGAGATGTGTTTGTCCCGGCGGCTGATGGCACCTCAATGGATGACGACATCATGGTCGAAGTCCCGAACGACTGTGTCGTGCCTCAGATCTTCTGGTCTTATGTTCCCTTCTATCAGAAGGGCGCCTTTGATGGAAATCCGGCAGGTGATCCGAAAACCATCGCAGACTTTTTCGATGTCGAAAAATTCCCCGGCAAAAGAGGCATTCATACCTGGGGTAACGCACTTGTCGAGATGGCTCTGATGGCAGATGGCGTGGCGCCAGAAGATGTCTATTCGGTGCTCGACACGCCTGAAGGCATGGATCGCGCCTTTGCCAAGCTCGACACCATCAAGGACCACGCGGTGTTCTGGTCATCAGGCGCCAAGCCGCTCGAACTCGTTAGCAGTGGTGAAGTGTCAATGTCTTTGGCATACAACGGCCGTATCGGTGCCGCCATCCTCTCAGAAGGTGCACCCTTCGTAATCAACTGGGATGGCCAGGTGCTTGAGGAAGAATGGCTTGCCATGATTAAAGGCACCCCGAACGCTGACGAAGCGCTTAAGTTCCTCATTCATGCAAGCGCTCCAGAGCAACAGGCAGGACAGGCCAAATGGATCACCTATGCGCCGATGCGTGCGTCCGGTATCGAGATCATCGAGGCGGGTGAACCCTGGTTTAACACAGGCGTAGATATCATGCCTCTCATGCCTAACGCACCTGCTGCGCTGAGCGAGAAGCACCTGTTCGCCGACCCAGGCTGGTGGGCAGATAACGGGGATTCGATCTCCGAACGCTTCACGGCGTGGTCCGGCCAATAGGCATTTGCTGAAGTTCTGAAGTAATGTGGTTCTAGATTAGCCAGGGTGTCTGCGTTTAAGCAGGCACCCTGGTTTTTTCTTCAGGATTCACAGTCGACCCACTAGAAATACACAGTTCACATGGCAGCCAGCAATGCCAGCACCAGTCAGCCCCTGCTGACGGCTGACGGGACACCTCTGAAGACGAGTCTGCAGCGCTCAATGCGCCGCAGCAAACTTCGGGCTGCAATGCTCGTGTTGCCGCCACTGGTATTTCTGTTAACGTTATTTATTTTCCCTATTGGCAATCTGCTTACCCGCAGTACCGATGACGCCCTGATCAATCACCAACTGCCGGTGACTTTCGCCATTTTGGACCAATGGGACCGTCAGCAACTGCCCGACGAGCGCCTCTTCGAGGCAATGTTTCTGGACCTCACCAGTCTGAACCGATACCTCATTAAAGATAACTTCGCGAGCGCGGTGAATCCTAATGATCCCGCATGGAAAATCCAGATACCGAAAAAAGGTCCCTATCGAGATGCGATGATCGCAATCGCACCGCATTGGAAAGATGCAAAGACGTGGTCGCCAATTTATGAAATTGCGATCACCGCAGCCCAAGCGACCGGAACCGAGAGGGAAATCAAGCATCAGCAAAAGCGGGCCCAGTTCAAGATCTGCTCGCTACTCACGCCGCTCACCAATGCGGCATGCTCCAAATTGTATACGGCGCTCAATCAATGGGATGGTGTGAGTGAGCCCGATGAGAGGCTTTTCAAGGCGCTCTACAAGGACCTGGCTTCGGCCAATAAATTCCTGCTTGGCAAATCGAGCACGCGGATGAACTATGAAAAGCCCGGATTCAAAAGTCTGATTAAGAAATCGGGTCGGAAACTCAAAAAAGTCAACGAGCCTCCTTACAAGGAGGCCATGATCAAGGCTGATAAACGTTGGGGTGACATCGGCTTCTGGCATGCCTTACTGGCCATGCAGAAACCCCAGACCAGCGGCTATTACCTTAATGCGGTCGACCGAAAGTGGGATGAGAACCGCGAGGTGGTAATGCAACCTGAAGAACGCCAGGTCTATGTAATGCTCTGGTGGCGAACGTTTCTCGTCAGCCTGATCGTGACGCTAGGCTGTCTGATACTGGCTTATCCCGTTTCACACCTGCTTGCTACGCTGCCGCTGAAGTACTCGAATTTACTGATGATCTGCGTGCTGATGCCGTTCTGGACCTCACTGCTGGTCCGCATCGTGGCCTGGATGATCATGCTGCAGCAGCAGGGTGTGGTGAACGACACTCTGGTCATGCTGGGCCTGCCGGACGAGCACCGCCTGCCGATGATGTACAACTTCACCGGCACGATCATCGTGATGATCCAGATTCTGCTGCCTTTCATGATTCTGCCGATATACAGCGTTATGAAAACGATTCCGCCAAGCTACATGCGGGCTGCGCAAAACCTCGGAGCGCCACCATCGTTGGCCTTTCTGAAGGTTTATATGCCACAGACGCTTCCGGGAATCGGAGCTGGCGTGATTCTGGTCTTTATCGTCGCAATCGGTTACTACATTACCCCCGAACTCGTGGGGGGCAAGGATGGCCGACTGATTGGCAATATGGTGGCTTACCACATGCAGAAATCATTAAACTGGGGACTGGCTGCCGCTATGGGCTCTATTCTTCTGGCAGGCATCCTGATTCTGTACTGGATCTACGACAAGATTGTCGGCATCGACAACATGAAGCTGGGCTAACGCAATGGCACTTCCAGTCTACGCCACCCCAGCACAACGGCTCTGGCACTACATCTATCTTGTCATCTGTACGCTGGTACTGTTTTTTCTGGTCATGCCCCTGGTGGCCGTGATTCCGATTTCGTTCAGCGTATCCCCTTTTCTGCAGTTCACACCCGAAATGCTCCGTCTCGATCCTGACGCCTTCTCGTTGCGCTGGTATCGAATCATGATTGGTGACTGCTCCGATCCCGGAATCACTACCGTCTGTAGCGATAACTGGAAAATTGGGGCCAAGAACAGCCTCTTTATCGGGGTCATTGCAACCTTGTTGGCTACGACCCTTGGTATCTTTGCGGCGCTAGGCCTGAGCCGTCCCATCATGCCATTTCGTAAACTGATCATGGCTGTCATGATTTCACCTCTGATCGTGCCTCTGATCATCACGGCTTCGGGCATGTTCTTTTTCTTTGCCAAGTTCAATCTGGTCTCTACCTTTACCGGGCTGATTCTTGCGCACACAGTACTTGGGCTGCCTTTTGTGGTGATCACCGTCACGGCAACTCTCGTGGGGTTTGATACCAACCTGACCAAGGCGGCAGCGAGCCTCGGTGGCGGACCGATCCGCAACTTCTTCAAGGTCCAGATGCCGCTCATTCTGCCTGGAGTAATTTCAGGCGCACTGTTCGCATTTATCACCTCGTTCGATGAAGTCGTGATCGTGCTTTTTATCGGCGGACCTGAACAGATCACGCTGCCTCGGCAGATGTGGTCAGGCATCCGCCAGGAGATCAGCCCCACCATCCTTTCCGTCGCAACGATCCTGGTGATTCTCTCCATCTGTCTGCTTACTACCGTCGAGCTTCTGCGAAG
This sequence comes from Proteobacteria bacterium UBA7447, assembly GCA_002477475.1. Classification (GTDB taxonomy): domain Bacteria; phylum Pseudomonadota; class Gammaproteobacteria; order Arenicellales; family UBA868; genus UBA868. The sequence continues at coordinate 20,219 of DLPX01000086.1, read as the reverse complement.
ACGCAGCGAAAGGCTGCGTGGCATCCGCCCCACCTGATCAACATCAAAACATCGTGGCAAGTTCTATAGAAACGGCGCCTGCATTAAAGGTACATGACCTGCACAAGCGTTTTGGTGAGGTCGAGGTGCTGAAAGGGGTTCATCTGGATGCCCATGTCGGGGACGTGATCTCCATGCTTGGCGCCTCCGGATCTGGCAAAAGCACCTTTCTGCGCTGCATCAATCTGCTCGAGACGCCCGACAGCGGTTCCATCACGGTTCAGGGGGAAACTATCGGGATGACTGTTGGCCGCTCGGGGAGTCCGGTCCCTGCCGACATGGATCAGGTCATTCGGTTGCGGGCGCGTCTTGGTATGGTGTTTCAAAGCTTCAACCTGTGGCAGCACATGACGGTGCTTGAAAACGTCACTGAAGCTCTGGTTCACGTTCTGAAAATGTCCAAGACTGAAGCGCATGAGCGCGCCTGCGAGACCCTGGAAAAGGTCGGCATGCTCGATCGAAAAGACTATTACCCGGCACACATATCCGGCGGCCAGCAACAGCGTGCTGCGATTGCCCGCGCGCTCGCCATGGAGCCGGACGTCATGCTGTTCGACGAGCCTACCTCGGCACTTGACCCTGAGCTAGTGGGTGAGGTCCTGAAGGTAATGAGGACGCTCGCTGACGAAGGCCGAACCATGATTGTCGTAACACACGAGATTGGGTTCGCACGGGATGTCTCCAATAAGGTGATCTTCCTCCATGAAGGCGCGATTGAAACGCAAGGACCACCTGCCGAGATGTTCGATAACCCCGTGTCACCCCGTTTTCGTCAGTTTCTGGCCAATGCGATACATTGAAACTGGCGAGTCAGCAAATTCAATATAGTCCGTGTAATATTAGCGGGCTGAACTTTCCAACAACCGATGGGAGATGAGAGATGATTAAAAAGAAACTGACTATGCTGGGGCTTGCCGGCCTGCTCGCCCTGGTCACAGGAACGGCCGCAGCGGGCGGTCATGGGCTGCGCGTCGGCGTGGAAGGCGCCTATCCGCCGTTCTCCTGGAAAGAGGCAGACGGCTCACTCAAAGGCTTTGATATCGACTTGGCGATGGAGGTCTGTAAGCGTCTGAATCGTGAATGCGTGCTGGTCGAGCAGGAGTGGGACGGCATGATTCCTGCGCTGCTGGCCAAGAAATTTGATACGATCATTGCCTCAATGTCGATCACAGAAGAACGAAAGAAAAAGATCGACTTCACCGTGAAGTACTACAACACCCCCGCCAAACTGGTCGCAAAAAAGGGTGCCGGTTTTGACGACACGGCGGCAGGCCTTAAGGGCAAGCGGTTAGGTGTGCAGCGTGCCACCACACACCAGTGTTCGGCCGAGAAACTTTTCCCGGGCGCAGAACTCGTTCTGTATGCCACGCAGGAAGAGGTCTGGCAGGATCTCTCCGCGGGACGCCTGGATGCCCAGTTGTCTGACTCGCTGCAGGCCTACGAAGGCTTCTTGGCGCTGGATGCCGGCAGTGGCTTTGATTTTCTAGGCGACGCCATTGATGACGTTGAGTGTCAGGGCGTTGGGGCCGGTTTCGCCGTTCGAAAGGAAGACTCCGCGCTACGCGACCAGCTCAGCCAGATTATTCTTGATATCCGCGCTGACGGGACTTACAAAGCCATGAACGACAAGTACTTTGCTGTCGATATCTACGGCAACTAAGTTCTTTTGTTTGCATGACCTGAACGGGCCCCTCGCGGGCCCGTTCCTTTTCTGACCCAACGATGGATTCCATCTGGGAATACCGAAACCTCCTGCTCGCAGGCACTGCGGTCACGGTGCAGCTCGCCCTCGCCTCGCTTGCGCTTTCTGTCGTCCTGGGTCTTGTCGGGGCTGCCGCCAAACTGGCTGCCAATCCCGCTTCCCAGAAAATTGCCGGCGCTTACACCACCCTGGTAAGAGGTGTGCCCGATCTTGTGCTGATGATGCTGCTTTTTTATGGAGGTCAGCAGATCGCCAATGACCTCGGCAGCCTGACGGGCTTGTGGGATTACGTTGAAATCAACCAGTTCATCGCGGGCGTTTGGTCTATTGGTTTTGTCTTCGGTGCCTATATGACCGAAACCTTCCGCGGCGCCATTCTGGCTATCCCGCGAGGACAGATTGAGGCAGGCATTGCCTGCGGAATGAGGCCCTTCCTGATTTTCCGGCGCATCACCTGGCCCCAGATGATTCGGCACGCCCTACCCTCCTTCACAAACAATTGGCTGGTTCTCATCAAGGCCACCGCCCTAGTGTCTGTGATTGGCCTGCATGACCTGGTGTGGAATGCTTCCACCGCTGGACGTTCAGTTCGCGAACCGTTTACGTTCATGTTTGCCGTGCTGGTCATTTACCTGATCCTGACGGCCTGTTCTGACGTGGGACTGCGTTGGCTGGAGCGGCGTTACAACGTCGGGGTCGATAGGGCATAAGACCATGGCTGACACCGAGCGCACTTTCTTTGAATATCTGGTCTACGTGAGTGAAAACCACTCACCGCTCGACTTTATGCTGGTCGCTGACCACATTGACAAGTTTTTCTATGGGGCACTGCTGACGATCGAGATTACCGTTCTGGCATTATTTATCGGCGGCGTAATGGCTATACCCCTCGCCATAGTGCGTGCCTACCGCCACCGCTGGCTGAACGCTCCGATTTTTGGGTTCACTTACCTCTTCCGAGGCACGCCCCTACTGGTTCAGACTTATCTGGTCTATTACGGTCTTGCCCAGTTCAACTTTGTCCGGGAAAGTTTTCTCTGGGACCCGGTGCTTTCCAGCCCCTGGTGGTGCGCTCTGATCACCTTCAGTCTCAATACGGCCGCGTACACGACCGAATTCCTTCGCGGCGCGATTGAGAACACCGCCAAGGGAGAGATCGAAGCGGCACGCGCCTGCGGCATGTCTCCTGCCAGAGTGATGCGGCGCATCGTACTACCCAGCGCTTTCAGGCGGGCATTGCCGGCCTATTCCAATGAGGTGATCTTCATGCTGCACAGTTCGGTTGTGCTCAGCACCATCACGCTTCAGGATATACTCGGCGTAGGCCGCTGGTTGAACGGGCGGTATTACCTGGCCTACGAAGGCTTTATTACCGCCATGCTGTTTTACATGGCGCTGGTCTTTCTGATCAGCAAAGGATTCCGGGTCTGGGAAAAGCATTGGCTCGGACACCTTCGCGCCCGTACCGCGGTCGAAAATTAGGTGACCCCGTTCTTTTAGGCAAAGACTTTTTCTGAAACTGTCAGATGATCGCTACCGTTACTCTCGCCCAGAACCTGATCCGAAAAGCCTCAGTCACCCCGAACGATAAAGGCTGTCAGGATCTCGTCGTCGATGAGTTGCGGTCTCATGGCTTTACCCCGGAATTCATGCCGTTTGGAGAGGTGAGAAACCTGTGGCTTCGCCGTGGCACCGAGGGGCCGTTGTTTGTATTTTCCGGACATACAGATGTTGTCCCGACTGGGCCGGAGACAGATTGGGTGTATCCCCCTTTTTCAGGAGACGTGATCGACGACATGCTGCACGGGCGCGGCGCGGCAGATATGAAAGGCAGTGTGGCGGCCATGGTGACCGCCTGCCAACGCTTCGTTGAAACCCATCCGGACCATCCGGGTTCGGTTGCGTTACTACTGACAAGCGATGAGGAAGGGCCGGCGGTCGACGGCACCGTTCGTGTCGTGGAAACTTTAAGCGCGAGGAATGAAGTGATCGACTGGTGCCTGGTTGGCGAACCCACCAGCTCCGAGCGCCTGGGGGATGTCATAAAAAACGGTCGACGGGGCTCTCTTGGCGGGACGCTTAAGGTCCGCGGCATCCAGGGACACGTTGCCTATCCGCACCTTGCCGATAACCCGATTCATCGACTTGGCCGAATCGTCAGCGAACTCTCCTCGACCCGTTGGGATGAGGGAAATGAGTATTTTCCAGCCACCACTTTCCAGGTTTCCAACATTCGAAGCGGCACCGGAGCCACAAACGTGGTGCCGGGTGAGGCCGAGGCGCAATTCAACCTGCGGTTTTGTCCCGACAGTACAGCTCCTGACCTGAAAGCAAAAATCGAATCGGTCTGCCGTCAGCACGCCGATCATTTTGAGATCGACTGGAGTCCGCTAGGGCTGCCCTACCAGACCCTGCCGGGCACTCTAGTGTCGGCAGTTACCGAGAGTATTAGCGACACGACCGGCTATTCACCACGCCTGTCCACCGACGGGGGCACTTCCGATGGGCGGTTTATCGCCCCAACAGGTGCGCAGGTTGTAGAACTGGGACCCCTGAACCGGACTATTCATCAAGTCGATGAGGTGGTAAGCGCCGAAGATCTTGATACCCTCTCTCAGGTTTACGAAAAAGTATTGAAGCGCCTGCTCGGCTGCACGTAGGATTCCTGACGCCCGCTTTCATTAACAAATCGTAACCTGTTGGTTACGTCCCGGTAACGTCCCGTGCCTTAAGTTGGCAAGCGTTAACAGCCACTTATTGAGGACACTCATGAAATATCCTGCGAAAAGCCTGCGGCGTTTTGCGCCCACCACCGCAGTTGCTGCGCTCGCCAGCGCTACAGCCCTCAGCGCAATTCTCTACGCCGGAACGGGCGTGACCGCCATACCCGAGTCCGCCGATGCGCAAATTGTACGGCCTGCCAATGGTTTCGCCGATCTGGTCGAGGTGGTCCGCCCTGCCGTAGTCAATATTTCCACGCGAACCATCCAGCCAGCGTCACTCAGCCACGGCAACAACAACCGCGGTGGATCCGATCCACACTATGGCCGAAAGCATTTCGATTTTGACGGCCCGCCGGAGATGCACCGCTTTATGGAGCGTTTTTTCGGCGAAGCTTACCCGCAAATGCCGCGAGGACCGGTGGACAGCCGCTCACTTGGTTCGGGTTTCATCGTGGATGAGGGCGGACTGGTCGTGACCAACCATCATGTCATCAAGGGCGCTGATGAAATCGAAGTTATCCTGGATAACGGGGAGACACTTCCAGCCGTTGTTCGAGGGGTTGATCGCAGGACTGATCTCGCGCTGCTTGAAGTCGAGACAGACTCTTCTCTGCCTTTTGTCCGTTTCGGTGATTCTGACCACGCCCGTGTCGGTGACTGGGTGATTGCCATCGGCAACCCTTTTGGTCTTGGCGGCACGACCACCTCGGGGATCGTTTCTGCCCGCGGCCGGGATATCAACAACGGGCCGTATGTGGATTACATTCAGATAGACGCCTCTATCAACCGCGGTAACTCAGGCGGACCTCTTTTCAATCATGCCGGAGAGGTCATTGGTGTCAATACTGCCATTTTCTCACCCAATGGCGGCAGCGTCGGCATCGGATTTGCAATTCCCGCTTCGGTTGCGAAGAATGTAATCCATCAACTCCGTGAGGACGGAAAAGTCGCCCGCGCCTGGCTGGGGGTTGAAATTCAGCCGGTCACGCCAGAAATCGCGGCAAGCCTTTCGATGGATGATGCAACCGGCGCTCTGGTATCCCGGATCACACCGGACAGCCCTGCAGCTGGCAGTCGGCTCGAGACTGGAGACGTCATCATCGGCTTTAATAACCGACCAGTCGAAAGCACCCGCGATCTGCCTCGGATGGTGGCTAAAGCGCCGGTTGGACAAAGCGCCGCGGTCAAGGTGCTTCGTGACGGCAAGGAGCTCACGATCGATGCAGTCCTGGCGTCAATTCCTGAAACCGGCCAGACCAGGCAAATGACAGCACCCACGCCGAGGAAGGATCGCCTGGGCCTGCGCCTGGCGCCCCTGAACGAAGAGGCCCGCACCGCGCTCGGCCATCAGGGTGAAGGCGTTCTGGTGGAAGAGGTTATGCCTTCCAGTCCCGCGGCACGTAAAGGCCTCAGGGCCGGCGACATCATCCTCAAGGTAGGCAATGCCACGGTCACGTCGCCCGAAGACGTAATCGAAGAAGTGAAAAAAATGAAGTCAAAGGAAAAGCCTGTTCTGCTACTGGTTCAGCGCAAAAACAATCAGCGCTATGTGGCGTTGAAGACAGCCTGATTGAGGACGTCCTTTTACCAGCCGGGGCATTGCCCCGGCTGACTTTTTGTTAACGGATTTCTCACGAGCAATGGCAGCGTTAAAATCCTGGCGTGCGTATTCTCCTGATCGAAGACGACCCTGAGGCCAGCCGGTATATCACCCGCGGCCTACGCGAAGCCGGCCATGTGGTCACCTTGGCTGATAACGGCCCGGATGGTCTGTCCATGGCGTCTGATGAAGAGCACGACGTGCTTATTATTGATCGGATGCTGCCATCGATGGACGGCTTATCGATCATCGAAACCTTGCGCAGTCAGAGCAGTCCCCTCCCTATCCTGATTCTTAGTGCGCTGGGAGATCTTGAAGACCGCGTTCTAGGCCTGCGCGCGGGCGGCGATGATTACCTGCCCAAACCATTTGCCTTTGAAGAATTGCTGGCCCGGGTCGAAGCGTTAGGAAGACGTCCCGGTCCTGGCAGCCTGACGACAGAACTCGCGGTTGCCGATCTTGAGATGGATGTGCTTTCAAGGAAGGTACAACGGGCCAATCAGTCGATTACTCTGCAACCTCGGGAATTTCGACTTCTCGAATACCTCATGCGCCATAGTGGTCAGGTCGTTACCCGGACGATGCTGCTTGAGAATGTCTGGGATTATCACTTTGACCCCCAGACTAACGTCATCGACGTGCATGTCAGCCGCCTTCGGGCAAAGATTGACCGTGATTTTGACAAACCACTGCTGCACACGGTGCGCGGTGCCGGGTACATGCTCCGTGAACCGGAGTAACTTTCTCGCAAGCTCAACATTCAGGCTGGCCCTGCTGTATGTCATTCTATTCACCGTCTCGGTACTGCTGATATTCAGTTTGATCTATTGGTCCAGCGTGCGCTACATGGCGGCCCAATCAGACTCGGCTATCCAAACGGAAATACAGACCCTCACTGAGCGTTATGAGAACCGCGGCGTACCCGGCCTAAGACGGCTGATTCTCGATCGGATTACCCGCCAGCAACCCACCGGTTCCTCGCTTTATCTCTTATCAGATCCGCTTGGCAGACCCATCGTGGGAAACATCAGTCGCTGGCCGCAGGTCAACCCTGAAGAGGGTTGGCTCAATTTCAATCTCGATACCAGCGACAGGGATGATCCAGAACTCCACCCTGCCCGCGCCCGGCGCTTTCAGCTATCGGGCGGCTTCCAGCTTCTGGTGGGGCAGGACATTCATGAACTCAAGTCCGCCCAGCGCCGTATCATCACCGCTCTCAGCTGGGGAGTCATACTGACCCTGGTTCTGGGACTTGCCGGAGGTTTCTTCATCAGCCGCACAATGCTGGCGCGCCTTGAGATTATTAACGAGACGAGCCAGCGCATTATTGCCGGGGATATGAAGCAGCGTATTCCCGTAAGCCCCCGGCAAGACGAATTTGACCGCCTATCCGGCAATCTCAACCATATGCTGGATCAGATCCAGGAACTGATGGATGGGATTCGCCAAGTCAGTGACAACATTGCGCACGACCTCAAGACCCCGCTTTTTCGCCTTCGGCAAAAACTCGAAGCATTGAACGTTGAAGCCGAATCCAGCGCGGGTCACGCCCAGGCCCTGCAGGGCGCACTAGCGGAAGCTGACCGACTGCTGAATCTCTTTAATGCGCTGCTGCGCATAGCCCGGCTCGAGACCGAATCACGCAAAACGGCAATGACCATGCTATCGCTCTCGGAGCTGGCAGGTGATGTGGCTGAGTTGTATGAGCCGCTGGCAGAAGGAAAACGCCAGAGCCTCTCCGTAGAGACGCCCCAATCCATTTCACTATTTGCAGACCGGGACATGCTGTTTCAGGCGCTGGCCAACCTGTTGGATAACGCCGTCAAATACACTCCTAAGGGAGGCAACATTCGTCTGTCGCTTTCAGCTCAAGAGTACTCCGTCAGCATTCGGGTTTGCGACAGCGGTCCCGGAGTCGCGCCGGATCAAAGAGAGAAAGTTTTCCATCGCTTTTACCGAACAGACACCAGCCGCTCAACACCGGGCAACGGTCTGGGATTAAGTCTGGTCAAAGCTGTGGTTCACCTGCACGACGGCCGAGTAAGCCTACAGGATAACCATCCAGGACTTTGCGTTGAATTAAGCCTGCCGAGAAGGAGTCCAGAACACTGAGGGCCAGAACCGCTCCGGATCAGCTACGCTTTTTCGATACCGCGCCGCGCACAGTCTCAGCGGTCTGACCGAAAAGGATGCTCTTAGAGGCATCCGTCACAGGCGCGCCAACGTTCATTTTTTCTGCCCGATTATAGGCATCCCGCACTGCGGGTCGGCCACTCATGGTATCAAACCAGCGTTTTACACTAGGGAAATCATCGAGATTGATCTGATGCCGCTCGTGCCGGGCAATCCAGGGATAACAGACGATGTCGCTGATCGTATAGTCTGAGCAGATGTACTCTCGCTCGGCAAGACGCAAATCCAAAACTGCATAAAGACGCGACGCCTCATCGTTGTACCGCTTGATTGCGTAAGCCACCTTCTGGGGTGCATAGACATTGAAATGATGATTCTGACCCAGCATCGGCCCAAGCCCTGCCATCTGCCACATCACCCACTCCAGCACCTCTGTCCGCCCCTTCTCAGACTGCGGAAGCAACTGTCCCGTCTTCTCGGCCAGGTAAATCAGAATAGCGCCCGACTCAAAAACGGAGACCGCTATTTCGCTGACTGCTGGCGCATGATCGATGATCGCCGGAATTCTGCCGTTGGGGGCAATCTCCAAAAACTCCTGCGTAAACTGATCACCCTTGTTGATATCCACAGCCGTCAACTCATACTCGAGTCCAACTTCATGCAGAAAGATCAACGGCTTCATGCCGTTAGGGGTTGGCCAGAAAAAAAGTTCAATCATGGTTTTCGTCTCTCACGATCTGCAATGACAGCAAACGGGATGCGTTTACACCACTGCTGTTCAACACTTTCAGACGGCGCATCGAGAATACCAAAGTTCGGTATACTGCGCGCTCAAACCTGATCATCGGGCGGAGGCCCAAGATACCGCGTGGCAAAAGAGGAACATATCGAAATGGAAGGCACCGTTCTTGAGAACCTGCCTAATACGCAATTCCGCGTTGAACTAGAGAATGGACACATTGTGACCGCACACATCTCCGGCAAGATGCGAAAAAACTATATTCGAATTCTGCGCGGCGACAAGGTGACCGTACAACTGACGCCCTACGATCTCAGCAAGGGCCGAATTACCTACCGGGCCCGTTAAGCCCAAAAAAACCCCCGCGATGCGGGGGCTGCTTTTTTCTTCTCTTGGCTCCGTATCTTGACGGGACGATGAGCTACTTGATCTTGGCTTCCTTGTAGGCGACGTGCTTTCGTACCACGGGATCAAACTTTCGGATTTCCATCTTCTCGGGCTGATTACGCTTGTTTTTGGTCGTGGTGTAGTAGTGCCCGGTCCCGGCAGAAGACACCAGTTTAATTTTGTCTCTCATGTTCTGCTCCTGTACCTGATCAGACCTTGTCGCCACGGCCGCGAAGATCGGCCAGGACGGCATCAATGCCTTTTTTGTCTATGATTCTCAGGCCCTGATGGGATACGCGCAGTTTCACCCAGCGATTCTCGCTCTGAACCCAGAACCGACGATCGTGGATATTCGGCTTGAATACCCGCTTGGTCTTGTTATTCGCGTGTGAGACGTTATTGCCCGACATCACCCGCTTTCCTGTCACCTGGCAGACTCTGGCCATGACGATCACCCTGAATTGCAATCTGTAAGAAGGGCGCGTTTTATACCAGATTTTCAGGTTTTTTCCTAGACCGGTCGCGCCCCCCTTGGTTTTTGGGCCCTGTGTGAGCCGGATGATACATTTCCACCCAGCCGAGTCAGCCGTTAGACTCCCTGCTCATGGCCTCCCTTGCCGAAAAACGTATCGTTCTCGGTATCACTGGCGGGATTGCGGCCTACAAATCGGCCGAACTTGTCCGCCGCCTGATAGACCAGGGGGCCGTCGTTCAAGTGGTCATGACCGAAGCCGCCAAGGCTTTTATCGCGCCCCTCACCTTGCAGGCGTTAAGCGGGCGGCCGGTGCGTGACAGCCTGCTGGATCCTTCGGCCGAATCCGGTATGGGTCATATTGAAATTGCACGATGGGCAGACCAGATCATCGTTGCACCGGCCAGCGCTGACTTTATCGCCCGACTCGAAGCCGGCATGGCGTCAGACCTGCTCACCACTGTCTGCCTCGCCACGTCGGCACCCATTGCGCTCGCGCCGGCCATGAACCAGGGCATGTGGAACAAACCCGTGACGCAACGGAATATCGATCGCCTCGCGGCGGACGGTGTTGAGCTGTTGGGTCCCGCATCAGGCGCGCAAGCCTGCGGCGACGTCGGGCCAGGCAGAATGCTTGAACCCGGGCAAATCATGGACCATCTGACGTCTTCCGGGGGAGTGCGCGTTCTGGACGGGACGAAAGTGACGATCACTGCCGGGCCAACCTGGGAACCCCTCGATCCCGTCAGGGCGCTCTCCAATCACAGTTCGGGAAAAATGGGCTATGCGGTCGCCACAGCCGCGGCTGCAGCGGGCGCGACCGTGACTCTGGTCAGCGGCCCGACTGCACTAACCCCTCCGGCAGGAATCCAATATCGGCCGGTCCAATCTGCCGAGGAGATGCTCGCGGCGGTTGAGAAGGGGATCGAAGACTGTGATGTCTTTATCGGCGTCGCCGCCGTTGCAGACTACCGTCCAGCTCAGACAGCGGCGTCAAAAATAAAAAAGGATGCGGAATCTGTCATGCTTGAACTGATTCGCAACCCGGACATCCTGGCTCGAGTCGCGCAGAGCCCAAAGCGTCCGTTCACGGTCGGCTTTGCCGCAGAGACGGATCAGGCCATTGCCAATGCGCGCAATAAACTGAAACGCAAAGGCCTTGATCTCATCGCTGTCAATCAGGTCAACGAAACTAATAACCCCTTTGGCAGCGAAGAAAACCATCTTGTCCTGATCAGTAAAACTGATGAGATTGATCTTGGCCGTCATAGCAAGTCTGCTCTTGCCGAACATCTGATCCTTGAGATTGCCCACCGATATCATGAACAACATTCCGCTTAGAATTCTCGATCCCCGTATTGGCAGCGAGTTCCCTTTTCCTGACTATGCGACCTCCGGGTCGGCGGGGATCGATCTTCTGGCCTGTCTGGACGCGCCTTTAATACTGGAACCGGGTCAGTGCGAACTCATCCCGAGCGGGATCGCCCTGCATATTGCGGACCCATCACTCGCAGCCATACTGCTTCCACGATCTGGTCTCGGCCACAAACACGGGATCGTTCTGGGAAATCTCGTGGGTCTGATCGACAGTGACTACCAGGGAGAGATCAAGATGTCTTGCTGGAACCGCAGCGATGCGCCATTTGATATTCAGCCGGGTGACCGAATTGCCCAACTCGTTGTGGTCCCAGTATTGCAGTGCCAATTTGACGTTGTCGAGGCATTCGAGGAGAGTGAGCGGTCGACCGGCGGATTCGGCCATACCGGGACACGTTAGGCGGGGCCCAATTTCCTCAGTGCGAGAGACGCGCAAACATTCGGATCACGCATAGATCAGTTATACTCCTTCTTGTCGGTTAAGCAGTTAACTCATGCGCTGACCGCGCCTGCCGAATGAGCAAAAAGACCGGTCAGAGACCAAAACACCTCCGAGCATCTCTTTCGGGCGCAAACCGCGCCTATCTTGAGGATCTCTTCGCCAGATCCCAGCAAGACCCAAGCAGTCTTTCTTCGGACTGGGCCAGTTTTTTCGCCAGTTTGCCCGATGAACCGGCTTTGTCCAGTCAACTCACCCAGGGTTCGGATCCGAAGGAGGCCCAAGACTCTGGCAAAAAGCAAGCCGCGGTGTTACGACTTATCAATGCCTACCGGACCCGTGGCCACAATATCGCCAATACGGATCCACTGGGCATCACGAATCCATCTACTCCCAAAGACTTTGATCTTTCATTCCAGGGGCTTTCGGAGGATGACCTTCCGCTGGTGTTTGACACAGGATCTCTCGCCTTCGGCGCCGAAACACTTTCTTTAGGGCGCATTCGTGATCTGTGCCAGGACGTCTACTGCGGACCCATCGGCGTCGAGTACATGCACATCTCGGACACGGCAGAAAAACGTTGGCTGCAAAGCCAGCTTGAAACAGACCCAGTCCGTCCCCGCCCTGAGATTGAGGTTCGGAAACACCTGCTCCAGCGCCTGACGGCAGCAGAAGGGCTCGAGCGCTATCTGCATACCCGGTTCGTCGGTCAAAAGCGTTTCTCCCTTGAAGGGGGTGAGACCCTGATTCCCGCCCTGCAGCAGTTGATTCAGACTTCGGGAGCGTCGGGGATCAGAGAAGTTGTCATCGGGATGGCGCACCGGGGACGTCTCAATGTCCTGGTCAATATCCTCGGTAAATCTCCTGAAGATCTCTTTAGCGAATTCGAGGGAAAGGTCAAAACCACAGGTAACGAAATCAACACCGGTGATGTGAAGTATCACCAAGGCTTTTCTGCGGATGTCGATACGCCGGGCGGCGCCGTTCATGTGGCGCTGTCATTCAATCCTTCGCATCTTGAGATCATCAATCCGGTGGTCGAGGGATCCGTTCGCGCCCGTCAGGATCGTAGAAAAGATGAGGACAAGGATCAGGTCCTGCCGGTGCTGATTCACGGGGATGCGGCCTTTGCGGGCCAGGGTGTCGTGATGGAGACGCTCAACATGTCGAACACACGGGGGTTTTCTACGGGCGGTACGATTCATGTCATCGTCAATAACCAGATTGGATTTACGACACGCAACCCGCTAGATGCGCGGTCGACACCGTACTGTACGGAGATCGCCAAGATGGTCCAGGCGCCGATCTTTCATGTCAATGGTGACGATCCCGAGGCTGTGATATTTGCGGTGGAACTCGCTCATCGTTACCGCATGCATTTTCACAAAGACGTTGTCATCGACATCATCTGCTATCGGCGACTCGGACATAACGAAGCGGATGAGCCCGCCATCACACAACCGTCAATGTACCGGGTCATCCGGGCTCTGCCGACCACGCGTGAGCGTTATGCCGACAAACTGATTGCCGAAGGCACTCTCACCCAAGCCGAGAGCGAATCCCAGGAGGCGGATTATCGAAACGCCCTTGATGAAGGACGCGTTGTTTATCCCCCAGCTTATGATGCTGACAAGTCGCGGTTTTTAGTCGAGTGGACTCCTTACCTTGGTGCAAAGTGGACAGATCCGGCCAAGACCGCTATCAACCGCGAAACAATCGTGCGTCTAAATGAGCGCCTGGTTACCCTTCCAGAAGGATTTGAGCCACATCGTCGGGTGAAACGACTGCTGGAAGACAGAACCCGGATGGCCCAAGGGGAAATCGCGATGGACTGGGGTTTTGCCGAAACCATGGCTTATGCCTCTTTAATTGAGGACGGATATTCTGTCCGACTGTCAGGCCAGGACTCTGGACGGGGCACCTTCTCACATCGGCATGCGGTATTGAAGAATCAGGCGCGTCGTCAGCCCTATGTTCCCCTTCGCAGTATCAGCGACGATCCATCCAAATTCCTGGTAATTGACTCCCTCCTGTCAGAAGAGGCCGTCCTGGGCTTTGAATATGGTTATGCCACCACGGAACCCAGGACACTCACCATCTGGGAAGCGCAGTTCGGGGATTTCGCCAATGGCGCTCAGGTCGTTATCGACCAGTTCATCAGCAGCGGCGAAGCCAAATGGCAGCGGTTGTGCGGCCTGACACTCTTTTTGCCCCATGGGATGGAGGGTCAAGGCCCAGAGCACTCCTCCGCCCGACTCGAGCGGTTCCTGCAATTGTGCGGCGACAACAACATGCAGGTTTGTGTCCCGACCTCCCCTGCCCAGTTCTTTCACCTGCTGCGGCGGCAAATGATCAGACCACTGCGGCGCCCGCTGGTTGTGATGACTCCAAAGAGCCTGCTGCGCCACCGCCATTCCGTCTCTTCTCTCAACGATGTGACGCAGGGGCATTTTCAGAACCTGATAGATGACACGTCAATTCAAGACAAGGCCGCGGTGACGCGGGTAGTCCTTTGTACCGGCAAAGTTTTCTTTGATCTCGATGAGGAGCGAATCGCCCGCAAAGACGCTACGACAGCCATCATCCGGCTTGAGCAGTTGTATCCCATACCCCAGGAAGAGCTCGAGACAGTGCTCGCCGGGTATCCCAACTGTCAAACCCTAGTTTGGTGTCAGGAGGAGCCCCGCAATCAGGGATCCTGGCACCGAATCCAGAATCACCTGTCACGCGCATTACGCAAAGGCCAACGTCTTCAACACGTAAGCCGTGACGCCTCGGCCTCACCCGCCGTGGGGTATTATCAGAAACACCTCGAGGAACAGGAAACTCTGGTAACCGAGGCGCTGGGATCGCCTTCCGCTTCGCTTGCCGCCACCGCATCAGG
>DLPX01000086.1:0-5392 GCA_002477475.1 Proteobacteria bacterium UBA7447 | reverse complement strand
AAGTTGTCTGTTGAAATTAAAGTACCCATGCTGCCTGAGTCGGTTGCGGATGCCACCATGCTGCACTGGCATGTCAAAGTTGGGCAACCCGTGCGCCGCGATGACAACCTCGTTGATATCGAAACCGAGAAGGTGGTGCTGGAAGTACCTGCGCCTAGGGACGGTGTCATCACCGAGATTCTGCGTACAGAAGGAGATACCGTTCTGGCGGAGGACGTGATTGCGCTCTTCGAAGAAGGGCCATCAGATAGCGCACAGACGGGGTCCCCGATCCCTAATGAAACAGACTCCGTCCCGGCGGCGGATTCTGCTCTGGCCGAAGAAGCAAGCCCTACGGCTGATACGTCCTCGCCTGCTACAACAGAAACCACCTCTGGCTCTGCGCCGGCCGGACCCGCAGTAAAAAACCTTGCCGCGACCAAAAGCGTTGATCTTTCGGAGGTACAGGGGTCTGGACGCGGCGGGCGCGTCCTCAAGAGCGATGTACTGGCCTACGCCGACTCATCCTCCCCGGTCGCCGCAACTGAAGAGACCCGGGGGATTCGTCGTGAGCCGATGAGCCGATTGCGTAAAACGATTGCCGCGCGTCTTATCGAAGCCCAGCATAATGCTGCGATTCTGACCACGTTCAACGAAGTAGACCTTTATGAGGTCAAATCCCTGCGTGCCCGTTACCGGGACGCATTCGAAAAAGCCCACGGCGTACGCCTCGGATTCATGTCCTTCTTCGTCAAAGCCTGCGTCGAGGCACTGAAGCGTTTTCCTATCATCAACGCAGCAGTCGAGGGATCGGATATCGTGTATCACGATTATTGCGATATCGGGATTGCCGTATCATCACCGAGAGGTCTGGTCGTACCGGTGCTGCGAGGCGCAGAGCACCTCGGGCTTGCGGGTATCGAATCGTCTATTGCCGCCTTTGGCGAGCGCGCCAAGTCCGGCACACTCAGTCTTGAGGATTTGACCGGTGGCACCTTTACGATCACTAATGGTGGCGTGTTTGGGTCGATGCTTTCAACGCCCATCCTGAATCCACCACAAAGCGCTATCCTGGGTATGCACAAGATACAGGACCGGCCCGTGGCCATGGATCGCAATGTTGTCATACGTCCGATGATGTACCTGGCACTGTCTTACGACCATAGAATCATCGACGGCTCAGACGCCGTTTCTTTCCTGGTCGCAATCAAGGATGCGCTTGAGGACCCTGCCCGTCTTCTGCTGGAAGTTTAGGCAATCAAATCGGTGTGCCCGCCTGGTACCAGACTCTGATATTTCCAATGAGCAGGACATTACATGAGTGACTTCGACGTCGTCGTAATTGGTGCAGGACCTGGCGGATATGTCGCTGCAATCCGCTGCGCCCAACTTGGACTAAAGACGGCCTGCATTGACCGCTGGGTTGGAAAAAATGGCAAACCCGCTGTGGGCGGAACCTGTCTTAATGTCGGATGCATCCCTTCCAAAGCCCTGCTGAATTCTTCAGAGCGATATGAAGACATGCGACTGCATGCGGCAGATCACGGAATCAACAGTGGCGATGTGTCGATCGATGTTGAAAAGATGCTGGCTCGTAAGGACAAGATCGTCTTGGAACTGACAGACGGCATCAGCGCGCTTTTTAAATCCAACAAGATTGTTTTTTATGCGGGACATGGCTGTCTCGTCGAAGCGGGCACAGTCCGGGTATCGTCTGAAGATCAAGATGACCAAACGCTCGCAGCAAAACACGTGATCCTGGCCAGTGGGTCGCAGCCCGTGCAGTTACCCGGCATGGCGGTGGACAACAAAACGATTTTTGACTCCTCCGGAGCGCTTGAGTTTCCCACTGTGCCGAAAACGCTGGGAATCATCGGAGCGGGCGTGATCGGATTAGAACTTGGCAGCGTGTGGCGACGCCTCGGTGCTGAAGTTGTGATCCTGGAAGCGGCGCAGTCTCTGCTTGGCTCGGCAGATTCCATGATCGCCCGCGAGGCCAAGAAGCAGTTTTCTCGCCAGGGGCTGGATATCCGTCTTGGCTGCAAAGTCACGCAGGTCGACAATACCGAGAATGGGTGCTCCATCCACTATCTTGACGGAGAAAACAACGAAAGCATTGGTGTCGAACGCCTGATTGTTGCGGTGGGGCGCCGACCCGTTACCGACGGGCTCCTGGATTCCAATTGCGGAGTAGCGCTCGATGACAACGGAGCTGTACTGGTAGATGCCGATTGCGCTACCGCTGTCCCAGGTGTCTGGGCAATCGGAGATGCAGTGCGCGGGCCCATGCTGGCACATAAGGCCTCAGAAGAAGGCATCGCAGTGGCGGAGCGTATTGCTGTCGGAAGCAGCAACATCGATCACTCGATAATTCCTTGGGTGATTTATACCCATCCGGAAATCGCTTGGGTAGGTGCAACAGAAGAGGAGCTCAAGGCACAGGAGATTCCCTACACCGTAGGCCTATTTCCCTTCGCAGCAAGCGGGCGAGCCAAGGCAGTCGATGCGACAGACGGATTCATAAAGATTCTTGCCGGTCGTGATTCAGACCAAATTCTCGGTGCCCATATGATTGGGTCTCAAGTGTCGGAATTGATTAATGAAGCAGTACTTGCCATGTCGATGGAGGCCAGTGCCGAAGACCTGGCCCGCACGGTGCATGCCCACCCGACACTCGCAGAAGCAGTTCATGAAGCGGCGCTGGCGGCGCACGGGCGTGCCATTCATAAAGTTAACCGCTAGCGGTTTTGAGGCGCTTGATGCTGCCTCATTCACCTACTTTCTTTCACTCACGGCGGCGCGCAAAGTCCGTAAGTGCCTAAATTCATGCTATAATTTTCTGTTGCGGTGGAAAACGTGGCTCTCACTTGATCCGCGCGTTTGGCATAAACCCTCCTGCGCCACCCCAGCCGTAGAGACACAACGCCTAGTACAGGACTCTCATGAAAAAAGCTGATCCGGTTCTCAACTACGAAGAATTCCCCCACCTCTGCTACGACGTCGTCAAGATTGAAAAAGCAGAACTGCCGAGTGGCGGTTCGAACGGCACCTGCTATCGCTATGTAGTTGCCAACTCGGTTTCTTCCGTCACCGGCTATCGTCAAGGCACCAAGCGCGAAGTGACTCAGTATTGCGCCGCCCTGATTGTTGATCTGAACCTTAGAACCATCCCCAAAAAGAAAGTATAGTCACGGCCCCCGGCCGGGGTGCGTCGTTCTGTAAAACAGATGGATCTTTGAAACCAAGGACATTCTGACGCGCCAATACTGGAATGCCCCATGCCAATTGGCCAGATTCCCCTCTCTCAACTCGCTCTGATTTTTATTCCCGTCGCGGCAGTGATCGTGATCCAATGCCGTTGGTCGTTGAACTATCGGGATACCCTTTATGGGCTTGCCCGGATGGTCGGGCAGCTTTTGGCCGTTGGCTATGTGCTCGTATTTTTATTCGAATCCGACTCTCCACTGGTGGTCTCCGCCGTGCTGTTCGTCATGATCGCGGTCTCCAGCTGGATTGCGCTGCGGCCACTCGCCTCTTCCAGCCGGGAACTGTACTGGATATCCCTGGCCTCAATTACCGCCGGCGGGCTCCCTGTTTTGATACTGGCCACCCAGTTCGTTCTCGATTTCGATCCCTGGTATGCGCCGGAATTTCTGATTCCCCTCGCCGGGATGATTTTTGCCAACGCCATGAACGCAGTCAGTATTGCCGCAGAACGTTACCAGGCTGAAATCGACAACGGCCGCAACCCGAATGAGGCACGGCATCTCGGCATGCAGGCAACAATGATCCCACAAGTGAACAGCCTTATGGCGGTCGGACTGGTGTCTCTGCCCGGCATGATGACAGGACAGGTGCTCTCCGGCGTTTCTCCGCTGATCGCAGCGCGATACCAGATTTTGGTGATGTGTATGATTTTTGGCGCCTCGGGGATTGCTGCCGCCTGCTTCCTGCGGTTATGGCGCCACCAGACCTCGCGCTAGCGGCGCTTCACTTTCGGCTGGCCGATACCTGAAGTGCCAACGCAGCGAATAAAACGGCTCCGCCTATCAGTGTTGTCATCGTAGGCAGATCATCAAGCATCAGCCAGACCCACAGCGGCGCCAGCAACGGCTCACCCAAAGCAAAAAGGGTTAGCTGAACGGCGGGCACTCCTTGTGCAGCCAGCGCGAACAGCACGCTACCCAGTCCAAGTTGAACAACGCCGAGCAGCGTACACCACATCGCCTCGATCCATGGGATAACGAGACCGACACCCGTCCCGACACTGACCGAGAAACTGACCGCGGTTCCGATTGCTCCGCCAAAGAACACTGCCGGAGTCATGTCGACGTTTTTGCCGACCCGAAGACTGACGGCATAGATGCCAAAAAATACGATTCCCAGAATTGCCACCGCCACGCCCAGGGTGTCTCCAATCTGCAGTCGTCCACCAACCATGATGCCTATACCAAGGATAGCCAACACAATACTGACCCAGACTCGTGCACGCACCTCTTCCCCTAGAAACAAGCGACCCAACAACGCCGCCAGAATCGGCGCCGCGGCCATCACAAACACCGCTACAGCAACGGTTGTGTACTTCAGCGCAACGACGTTGCACAACATGGCGCCGCTCAACAATGCACCAGAAATAATCGTCTTCAGCCCGCCCATTCGCAACACCGCAAGGGTGGAGCGTCGATAACGGATCAAGGTCACAGCCGCCACAAAGAGGGTGAGTGACAGGCACCGATAGAAATTGATCTGCCATTCCGTTGCCTGCTCAAGGGACTTGACCACGACGCCCGCGAGGCTCCAGAACACCGGCGCGGTGATCGCGAAAACATAGTGACGCTTCAAGAGGCCTCTCCCAGGGTGCATTTTGCTCAAGACACGCGTTAATCTACTGCTGGTTGACCGATTTTGACACTACGCGGATTCAGATATGCCTGCCCAAGCCCAGTGGTATTTCGACTTTGTCTCACCTTATGCGTACTTGCAGTTCAAGCGCCTCAACGAGTTGCCTCCATCGCTGGATTATGAAATGGTGCCTATCCTTTTCGCGGGCCTGCTGAAGCACTGGGAACATAAGGGGCCGGCCGAGATTGGGCCAAAGCGAATAGATACCTATCGGCATTGCCAATGGCTGGCGGAGGACCTGGGCATACCCTTCCGGTTGCCACAAGCGCATCCGTTCAACCCCCTGCCCTATCTGCGTCTTTGCATCTCGTTGGGAAGCTCTTCCGAGGTGATCGACAATATTTACAGCTACATCTGGACCGAGAGTCCGCCGGCCCATTCGGAAGCGGGTATTGAGGAGATCGCGCGCAGGCTCGAGATTGACGATCTGAAAGCCTCCCTACAGGCGCCAGAGACAAAAAATCAACTACGGAGCAACACCGAACGTGCTATTGAGGCAGGCGTTTACGGT
>DLPX01000021.1 GCA_002477475.1 Proteobacteria bacterium UBA7447 | reverse complement strand
GAAAAAACTGTCTAAGTTCGGTGGGAGTGAAAGCAAGGCGTCCTACCCTGATCGGAATGCGGTCGATCTGGTTGGCCGTAAAAATAACGGCGTCATTTCGCTGACCACGCTCTTTCCGGAGCAACTCAGGAGGAAGAGAGGAAATCAATGCAGACACAGACAACAGCTGGTCCACAGGATTCAATACGATCCCTGTTGGCAGACATCGAGAAATTCTGCCGCTCCTACGATATGGCGGAGACCACATTTGGTCGACAGGCGGTCAACGATGGAAAACTCTGCCAGCGGCTTCGCACAGGCAAAGGGATAACGGTCAATACCGTCTACAAGATTCAGGACTTCATAAGAAAGAGAACTACTCTGTCAAATCCCCTTTCGCTGACGCCTGATGCGGCCACCCGCATTAATAGGTCAGCACACGGTGGCGAATCCCAATCGCCTTCCTTATCCCCGGAGAAAAATGACGTGGCCGGCGACGACTCTTCCTCTAACGAAAACTCTTCTTCAAAAAAACGGCCGTTTCGTTTTTACGATAACCGTCAAAAATACCTCGGTTTTGTCAACACCTGCGACGAGAAGTGGAAAGTGGCAGAAAGGGCGGCTCATGAACTCTCTCACGTACAGCCCGCACCCCCGGCACTCAGGATGTTTGATGCGGGGGTGGGAGATGGCTCCGTATTGAGCTACCTTCTACGGGCGACCCATCAGAAGTTTCCGACCATCCCGTTTTTTGTCGTCGGTAAAGAGATCAGCCTGGAAGACGTCAGACTGTGTCTTGATAACCTGCCGGATCGGTTTGCCGAACACCCGGCCAGCGTGATCTGCATCACCAACCTTTTCTACAGTGAAGCGCCCTGGCTGATGCCGGGAAACATGGCCGCGGCGGCTGCACTCAACTGGCATGAGATCTCGTTGCAGGGCTCCTCGGCGCAGGAATATGGCGAGCAACTCAAAGCCATCGACGATATTCTGGTTGATGGCTGGGAGGTCAAAGTCAGCGAGAAAACCGGAAATCCCCGATACGTCAGGCCATCGGTGTTGGTGATTTTTCGGGAGGACAACCGATTCTTGCTTGACTCGGTTATTCCGCGGCGGGGGCAGGTTTCCGGCGACTATGATCTGATTCTTGCCGCACAACCTTGGCGGGCACGGATGAGTGCTCAGTTCAAAGCGGAAAAAGTCCTCGCTCCCCTCGTGCGGAGTTTAGGTCCGGGCGGCAGACTACTGGCTGTGCAGTCTGCCGGTGGAGACCCTGGCATGGAACTCGTGAACCTGGTCTGGCCGGATGAAAACCCCTTTCAGGTCAATCGGCATGAACTGCTGAAAGCGCTCAAGGACAAACTTGGACGCGCCGCATCGAACTACAACTTCAACGCGGCTTCAGACAATAAATCGCTCATGAAATATGAGATGAAAACGTTGCCGAACGAGATTGCAGGCGGAATCGGTACATCAACGTTATTCGCGGCCTGGAACGCCTCAACATACGTTGCCCAGATTGAGGACGACCGACTTCAGCCAGCGGTTGCTTCCGGCGCCTACCTTGAAGCGACAGAGAAAGTGTTACAAAGGCACAATGGGATCTGGTTCAACGACGAAACCTTCGTTGTCTCGCGTAAACGTAACTCTATTGCTCATGGCGCCTCCCATAGTCACTCACCCGCCGGTCAGTCGTCCTCCGGCAAATAACTTCTCTACGGAAAGCTCGAATCATGAAAGATAACTATTATTTTGATAATGCGGCAACCACCCTGCCCAAACCCGAAGCTGTCTATCAGTTCATGGATCAGTTTTTCCGGAGCCATGGTGTCAACCCGGGCAGATCGGGGCATGAACTGGCTGTTGAGGCCGAAGCCATGATCGTTCAGACCCGTCGCATGTTGGGTGAGTTCTTTGGTTTCGCAGGAGATCCGGCCCGCGTGACGTTCTCTCAGAACGCAACTGACTCCATGAATGCGGCGTTGTCCGGCATGCTGAACCCGGGCGATCATATGATCATCACGAGAATGGAGCATAACTGCGTGTTGCGGCCGGCTAACCATTTTGAGCGCGATCACAACGTTTCAGTCACGCGTATCGGCGCTGACTCCAATGGCTTTGTAGACCCGGATGAGATTGCGAAAAGTATCCAGCCGAACACACGGGTTGTTGTTCTAAATCATGCTTCTAACGTTACCGGATCCCTTCAGGACGCGGCAGCTATCGGCAAGGTGGTAAAGGAGGCCGATGCAGCGTTTATCCTAGACTCATGCCAAACGGCAGGCGTAGTGCCTATCGCCATGGATGACTGGGGCGTAGATGTGTTGGTCTATACAGGTCACAAGGGGCTTTTTGGCCCCATGGGCATCGGTGGAATGCTGGTCGCGGAAGGGATTGAAATACGGCCGCCGCGCACCGGAGGCACAGGCGTCAACTCCATCTCGCCGTTCCAGCCGGATGAGTACCCGTACCGCATGGAGACCGGCACGCATTGTCTGCCAGGTATTGCTGGGCTGAACGCCGCGCAGAAGTGGTTCGCTGACCTGGGTCGCGCCCACGGCGCAGATGCAGACAGCAGTCACGGACAGGCCTGCGCCGCTGCCCTGGCACACATTCATGAACAGGAACTCGCTGCCACACAACATCTGCAAAGTGCTTTCAATAGCATCGACGGCGTAAAGGTTTACGGCCCCGAAGTTGGGCAACCTCGCGTCTCAACCCTGTCTATCAACATCAAGGACCTGCCCGCAGACCAGGTGGGCGCCATGCTTGACGCGGATCATGCGGTTTGTGTTCGTCCGGGCCTTCACTGCGCTCCTAATGTTCACGAGCTGCTCGGCACCGTCCCTCAAAACGGTACCGTCCGCTTTGCTTCCGGCTATTTCACTGATGATGAAGATCTGAAGCAGGCCGTCGAGGCAGTGAAAGATCTTGCTGAAAGCTAACCGAGCGATCGCTACCTTTGACCAACAGCTCAATTCCCAACGCAGGACACCCCTATGAAAGTAGTAGATAGTGTAGTTGACCTGGTCGGCGGCACCCCGCTTGTTCGACTCAACAACATCGTTGAGCCAGATATGGCGACCGTGTATGCCAAGATGGAGAACCTCAATCCTTCGGGCTCCGTCAAAGACAGGATGGCGATCAACATGGTAAAACGGGCTGAGGAGGCCGGACTGCTCAAGCCTGGCGGTACGATCGTGGAAAGCACTTCTGGCAACACCGGACTGGGACTTGCCATGGCAGCCGCCGTCCGTGGGTATCGTTGCGTCTTCACGATCCCAGACAAAATGAGTCAGGAAAAAATCGACATGCTGAAGTCCTACGGGGCTGAGGTCATCGTCACAGAGACTGCGCTCGACCATCATCATCCGGATAGTTATGTGGAAGTCGCAAAGCGCGTTGCCCGGGAAACGCCTGGCGCCTTCTATACCGATCAGTACTCAAATCCGCACAACCCTGAAGCACATTACGTCTCAACGGGTCCAGAAATCTGGGAAGCCACGGACGGCAAGATTGACTCCTTTGTGGCAGGCCTGGGCACAGGCGGCACGATCTCGGGGACCGGAAAATACCTAAAGGAGAAAGCAGCTGAAGCCGGGCGCCAAGTCCGAGTGGTCGGCCCTGATCCCTACGGCAGCATCTATAAAGAAGCGCACGAAAAAGGCGAGTGGAGTGAACCTTCGCTGTATCGGGTTGAGGGCATTGGCCATGACTTCATGGTAGATACGCTTGAGTTGTCTGTCGTTGACGAAGTTGTCAATGTCTCCGATAAGGATTCCTTCCTCATGGCTCGACGATTGGCCGAACAGGAAGGCATACTATCGGGCGGTTCGACAGGGACCGTGTTTGTTGGCGCCCTGGAAGAAGCAAGGAAACTTGGGCCCGGAAAAATTGTCGTTGCCATCGTTTGCGACGGCGGTGACAGATACATCAGCAAGGTCTTTAACGATGAATGGATGCGTAATTTTGGATACATTGATGCGGACGAACAATCAGACCGACCACCCCTAAGCACGGTGACACACTGAGCAACACAACCTTCGCCCGGAACACTGCACTCATCACTTTTGAAAGACTTAGATGGATTCAGTCCCACACTGCATAATCAGGCAAACCATAGGGCGCCTGATTGCCACTAGAGCTACGGAGAAGCACATTGAAATTTGATACCAAAGTTGTCCGCGCGGGCATCAGCCCTGATCCCACTACCGGCTCCATCCTGCCGCCGATCTATGAAACGGCCACCTATGTGCTCCCGGAGGTCGGCCGCGATCTGGGATTTGACTATACGCGCTCGTCAAACCCCACTCGACAGGTGTTGGAAGAAAACCTGGCGGCAATCGATAGCGGCAATTACGCAGTGAGTTTCGCCAGCGGCATGTCAGCAGTCGATTCATGCTTCAAGCTCCTATCCGTAGGAGACCATATTGTTTGCGGTGATGACGTCTATGGAGGCGTGACACGTTTGCTGGATAACGTGACCGCAAACCAAGGGATCGACGTCAGCTACGTCGACACCACCAACGCAGACGCTGTCAGAAATGTCATTACCCCCAAGACTCGAATGCTTTGGATTGAGACTCCGACCAATCCGATGCTCAAGGTCAGTGATCTTGAGGAAATGGTCAAGATCGCCAAAGAGAACGACATTCTGCTGGGCGTGGACGCCACATTCGCAACACCAGTCTTTCTGCGACCGCTCGAATATGGCGCCGACATCGTGATGCACAGCACCACGAAATATCTCGCCGGACACAACCAAATCATCGGGGGCGTGATCATTACCAATCACCAGCACGTCTATGAGAGGATGAAGTACATCCAGAAAACCATTGGCGCCGTATCAAGTCCGTTTGACTGCTGGTTGAATCTCAGCGGCCTGAAAACGTTGCATTTGCGCATGAAGCGTCACGAGGAATCCGCAATGGCGATTGCTGAATTTCTGGAAGGCCACAGCAAAATCGACCGCGTTCTTTACCCGGGTCTTCCTTCACACCCTCAGCACGCCATTGCCAAGGCGCAGATGTCAGGTTTCAGCGGCATGATTGCTTTCGAACTGACCGGCGGCACAGAAGCGGGCAAGCGACTAATGAACAACGTTGAACTCTGCGGACTTGCCGAGAGTCTCGGCAGTGTCGAGACCATGATTACTCATCCGGCCAGCATGACTCATGTTGACGTGCCCGCTGAGGATCGGCGCAAGCGTGGCCTGACAGATGGTCTCGTGCGGCTCTCTGTAGGCGTCGAAGATGTTGAGGACATCATCGCCGATCTGGAATCTGCCCTGGAAAAAGCCTGACACCAACGAGACGCCTACTCGAGTAGGCAGGTTTTCCTTGCCAAGGCTTAAAGGATCTTTGCGGAGTAGTCGCCGGTGTAGGTGACCGCGGTCTTATCCCTGGACTGCACGTTCGCATTGAGGGAGACCACCCCCCTGCTCTGTCCCTCGAGCAAGTCAATAAACTGCGCGGTCTCTTCAGGTCCGGGCCAGTCGCAGTGTGCCCGGATCATCTGTTCGCTGCAGGGGCGCACGTACCGCACATCGCTTTTGATGACTGCGATGTCGGTCTGATACCCCGCGTCCTCACAGACCAGTGAGGTCATTGCCCAGCCAGACAAGGTACATAACGTCGCAAGAGTGCCGGCAAATGCTGTTTTCTTGTCGTTAAAATTGCTGGCAAGGGGCGCCTCCAGAACTAACCCGGTGCCATCCACCCGGCCGGGCCGAATATCAAAGTGTCTGGCCATCGGGACTTTTTCCCGCAGATACGCGACCAGTCTTTCAAGCGCAATCTGATGCATCGACGCTTCCTAATTCAAAAAAACATCCCTCACTGAACACCCCCAATTGGCCGGGACTATTCGGCGACGGAATGACGCGTTCTGCCAACTCATAATAAACCGACCGGTTTATTAACGCCCAAAGGCCATCTCGCACCTCAATATAGGGCGCAGGTTCTCCACTGAGGGGATCCTCGTTGACCCATATCGGATGTGCCTTGCCCGCGATCACGACATCATCTACGTTGGTACGAAAAATGAGTCGTTGCGATTGGCTCTCGCCCGAACATTCAAGCTCCACCGCGAGAAACGGCGCGTCCTCTACTGCAATGCGCAACTTCTCGACCGGTGACACTAGAAAGAAATCCTCTCCCTCCCGCTTCATCACCCGAGAGAGCAAACGAACCAGCGAGGGTCGCGCGATCGGAGAGCCGAGATAATGCCAGGCACCATCACGGCTGATCCGAAGCCCCATGTCTTTTTGTACAGTAGGCTGCCAGGCGTCTACAGGAGGGAGTTTTTCATCAGCCACTGCCCGCGCCAACTTCTCTAAAGGACCTGCCGTCTCGGGATGGACTTCAGTCAGGACCATCACCCTCTACCGGTCGGGGTCGACCCGAATCATCCAGAGCGACAAAGGTAAAAACGCCTTCGGTCACCCGTTCTTCCGTCCAGTCGTGTCGGCGGCGCACCCAGGTATCGACCTTGACGGCAATCGAAGTGGTCCCAATTTTGACGGTGCTGCAGTAACAGCTTACCTGATCACCTACCTGGACAGGCCTGTGAAAGGTCATTGCGTCGACTGCCACGGTCGCAACCCGGCCTCCCGCGGCCGCGAAAGCGTGAGCGCCTCCCGCCAGGTCCATCTGCGCCATCAGCCATCCCCCAAAAATATCTCCGTTCGGATTTGCATCCGCAGGCATGGCAATGGTGCGGATTAATGGAGTCTCGTTGGGAGGACTGCTCACGAGGATGAACTCCGTGGTGTTCGACCCATCAAATAAAACTCATCGTTGGGTCGCATGGCCGCGAGGTTGGCCATACGGTTGGACAGAGCA
Source organism: Proteobacteria bacterium UBA7447 (assembly GCA_002477475.1). GTDB lineage: Bacteria > Pseudomonadota > Gammaproteobacteria > Arenicellales > UBA868 > UBA868. The sequence goes on along the minus strand of DLPX01000021.1, from coordinate 12,009 downwards.
AAGAACGCCGCGATTGCGCCGATATCCCAAATATCCTCGTCATCAAACCCATGGCGGCGTACCGCCTCATAATCAGCTTCTTCTAGCGCCGCAGAATTCAATGCCACCTTCTCCGCAAAGGCCAGCATCGCCCTTTGCCGATCAGTGATATCCGCTTTACGGAAGTTGATAGCGACCTGGTCTGCAACCAAAGGATCCTTGGCGTAGATCCGCAATATCGCTCCATGGGCCACCACACAATACTGGCAATCATTGGCTCCCGAAGTCGACACCACAATCATTTCGCGCTCGGCCTTTGAAAGGCCACCATCTCGGAGCATCAGCGCATCGTGATAGTCAAAAAAAGCCCGGCATTCGTTTGGTCGATGAGCAAGCGCCAGGAACACGTTTGGCACAAAACCGGCTTTCTCCTGAACGGCCATGATCCGATCACGTAAATCTTCTGGCAGTTCATCGAGTTCCGGCACCGGGTACCGGCTGATGGGTTTGTCGCTCACGGCATCTCTCCTAATGGACGATCGGTGGCTATTTTACTCCCGACATCCTATGGGGCTTCATGAGCACCTGGGATTATTGGGAAGCAGTGAGCATTCGGCGTTCTAAAACACCGGGGTCCCCCGGGGTCTGCGCATATCTGATGCCTTGGCTTTTAGCTTACAGCTTAAGGGGCATACTTTCATTCCCGCTGGAAAACGAGTTCGCCAGCGGGCTGGACTGCGTTATCGGGAAACTGGTGATCTGAGGCAGTGGGCGCCCCGGAAGGGGCACCCGGCAGAGCAACGGGGCTCAGCCTGAGCTGGAGCTGACTTCGGGCAGATCCGACAATACTTCTTTTAACACGCCCAGAAGACGCTCGACGTTCTCGGACCGGCATGAATAGCCCATTAACCCAATCCGCCATACTTGGCCCGCGAGCGGACCGAGCCCTGGACCGATTTCAATGTCGTATTCTTGCAGCAGACGGGCCCGCACCATCGCCTCGTCGATGCCTTCTGGCACCTTGACCACGCTGAGCTGAGGCAGTCGGATTGAAGCATCTTCTACCATCATCTCAAGGTTCAGTTGACTCAGACCTGTCAGAAGAGTCTGTGAAATTTTGCGATGTCGCTCCCAGGAACGCTCAAGGCCTTCCTGCTTCACGAGCCGAAGCGACTCTGCCAGCGCAAAAATGCTATTTACCGGAGCGGTATGATGATAGGAGCGACTACTGCTCTCAGACCAGTACCCATCGATTAAGCCAATATCGTGAAACCAGGTGCTAACGGGTGTCTGCCGCTGATTGATTTTTTCAACTGCGCGATCGCTGATCGTCAGAGGTGCGATTCCAGCGACAGAAGACAGACATTTCTGAGCGCCGGAGTAGACAGCATCGAGCCCCCAATCATCAACATAGAGCGGAGATCCAGTCAGCGACGTCACGGTATCAACGATCGTTAGACAACCAAAGCGTTGCGCAATCTCCGCAAGCTTACTTGCATCGGACAATGCGCCAGTAGACGTCTCGGCATGTACGAATCCAACGATCTTGGTATCAGGATTGGATTCAAGCGCGGCCTCTAGCTTCTGGGGATCGACAGGCTGACCCCACTCGTCATCAATCGTCACCACGTCAGCACTCAGGCGAGTAGCCATTTCTGTCATTCGCCCGCCGAACACACCATTTCGTGCAATAACGACCTTGTCACCGGCTTCCACCATGTTGGTAAAACAGGTCTCCATAGCCGCTGACCCAGGGCCAGAAACTGGAAACGTCAGCCGATTTTCGGTTTGAAAGACGTAACGCAAGAGGTCTTTAACTTCATCCATCAGATCCACAAACGCAGGGTCCAGATGGCCAATCGCAGGCTGGGCAAGCGCCTGCAGAGCGCGAGGGTGGATCTCTGAAGGGCCAGGACCCATTAATGCTCGTACAGGTAAGGTACGCAAAGGCAAATCGATGACGTTATCCACGGTAAAAGCCCCAAAAGAAAATATTTATGGCTAAGGAGCATACGGTCACTTTGCATGCCACATGAGTGCAATTTCTGATTTCCGGCATAAGGATCGGCTTATACCATAGAGACATAGCAGGATTTTGGCCCGTGTTAAGCGGAACAAAAAAGCCCGCTTAGGGACGCTCTACCTGAAGATAAAGCAGTTCGGTTGCAAGCGTTGCCGCAGCAAGCGCCGTGATTTCGGCGTGGTCATAGGACGGGGCGACTTCCACAATATCCATACCCACAACATCGACGCCCTTGAGGCCGCGCAGTATCTGCAGCACCACATTGCTGGAAAGACCTCCCGCGACCGGAGTACCGGTACCGGGCGCAAAAGCCGGGTCAAGGCAATCAATATCAAAAGTCAGGTAAGCCTTTCGGCCAGCCACCCGCTCCCGCACGCGGTCACTGACGGCTTTACAGCCAAGATGATGGACCTTGTCGGCATCCAGGACGAGAAACTCATGATGGTCGGCATCGTACTCGGTTCTGATCCCGATCTGCGCCGAAGCCGCAGGGTCAATCAGGCCTTCGCGAGGCGCCCGATAGAACATCGTTCCGTGGTCAAACTCTCCACCGTTCTGATAGGTATCAGTATGCGCGTCAAAATGAATCAGGGCGAGTTCCCCATGCACCGCGTGATGTGCGCGCAACAACGGTAGACTGATAAAGTGATCTCCCCCAAAACTCATTAGCGTCTTTCCTGACTGAATGATATCTAGCGCCCGGTCGTGAAGCGCTTGCGTAAACGCCGCGCTGTCGCCGGGAGGGAAAACCAGGTCACCGCAGTCCACCATCTTAAGATGATCGGCGAGGGCATACCGCCAGGGCCATCTGGCCTCCTCCCATCGCAGGTTGCCTGAGGCCTGCCGGATTGCCGATGGGCCGCTACGGGTCCCCGCGCGACCGGTGGTCCCAAGATCGTAGGGCACGCCCAGTATTGCAACATCCGCGTCACCACCAGTCGCATCCGAACTCAATGGCGCACCAAGAAAGCCAAAGAGATTGGCGTACAGCGAAACATCATCCTGAATATCAATATCAGTCACGATTCTTATCCGTGTGCAAGTGAATCTGTTAAGAATTAAAAAGATATACCGACACTGCAGTCGGGTTGTCCAGACAAAGCACCGGCATACGTGGCCCAAACGACCTTATGCACTCTTCTTGTCTCTTGCCGGTTCCTTGCCGTCTATTCGATCGGTCTTTGATCATCGATTACCTTACCATCGTTGGGCAGCGCACCCGCACTGACAAACCCGACTTCACCGCGCAAGTTACAAACTTCGCGAATGCTTTTGGAAATCGCCCGGGCGAGATCGTCATCCCCGCCTGAGTCTGGTGACACCTCACACAAGAGCCTCATCGCATCCGCATTGTCAACGCGCATCACCTCAAGCCGCGCCTTGCGGATCTCGCCATGGCGCGCGACGACGGCCGCAACCTGCGAAGGGTGCACAAACATCCCTCTGACTTTGGTGTTTTGGTCCGCCCTGCCCATCCATCCCTTGATACGGAGATTGGTTCTGCCGCAGGGGCTAACGCCTTCCAGAGTGGCGGAGAGATCACCGGTGGCAAATCGGATCAGCGGGTAGCCGGGTCTGAGCGGCGTGACCAACACTTCACCAACTTGGCCAGGCTCCACTGGATCTCCTGTACCCGGGTGGACAATCTCCAACAGGATCTCTTCGTCCAGAAGCAGTCCTTGCCGACTCTCTGATTCAAAACCGATCAATCCAACATCTGCCGTGGCATAGGCTTGCAGAACCTCCACACCATTTTCAGAAAGTTCCAGGCGCAAAGGTTCGGGCAGCGCCTCCCCAGACACCAAACCCAAACTGAGGCTGGAAACATCGATCTGCATCTCTTTTGCCTTGGTGAGAAGAATCTTCAGAAAAGAGGGTGTTCCGACATAGAACTTCGGCCGAAGATGCCCCATCGCCCGTACCTGCAGTTCGGTCTGGCCGATTCCGGCTGGAAAGACCGTGCAACCGAGAGCGTGCGCCCCGCTCTCGAGCATGAAACCCGCCGGTGTAAAGTGATAGGAGAAAGTGTTATAGACAAGATCCCCTTCTCGACAGCCCGCTGCGTGCAAGGCCCGTGCGGTCCTCCAGAAATCTTCGGTATTTGCCTGGGGTTCAAAAATAGCGCCTGGAGAAGCAAAGACCCTGGGCAGGGTCTTGCCATGAAGATCCGTGTAGCCCCCAAGTGGCGGTATTTTGGCCTGGGCCTGGGCCATCTCCGATTTTCGCGTGACCGGCAGTTTTGCTAGGGCAGATCGATCAGCGATGGATTCTGGATCCACTCCTTGCAACAGATCGGAATATGCGGGAATGTTTTCCTTGGCATGACGCAGTTGTTCACGCAAATGCGCAAACTGCTGCACTTCGCGCTCGTCGGGCGAACGGGTCTCCAGCGCATCAAAATAATCGTTCATCGGATCCCCCCAAGGACCGTAGCGCGTCCGGGATATCTATAGCGATTGAGCCGTCATTGACTGACGCGGAGCGAACTTGGCTGTTGTCGTTAGACCATTCAATCACGGTCGGTCAGCCGATCGCTATCGCCTCAACTGAGCCAGCGTTTGCGCCGCCGGTAAGCCTTAACGTTACGGAAACTTCTTCGGCCTCCCCCGCTGACGCCAAGGTAAAACTCTTTAACGTCTTCATTCTCGGCCAGGTCTGCCGCCTCACCATCCATCACCACCCGGCCGTTTTCCAGGATGTAACCATAATTGGCATAGCGCAGAGCCATAGTGGTGTTCTGCTCGGCCAAAAGAAATGTCACGCCTTCGGCCTCGTTTAATCTTTTTACAATCTCAAAAATTTCTTCAACGAGCTGAGGCGCAAGTCCCATCGACGGCTCATCCAACAGAATCACTGTCGGACGTGCCATTAAAGCTCGGCCGACTGCCAGCATCTGCTGCTCGCCGCCCGAGGTATAGCCCGCCTGACTGGTCCGCCGTTCCTTCAAGCGTGGGAAGTACTGATAGACCAACTCAAGATCATCCGAAATCCCTTTGCGCCCGTCTTTTCGGGTATAGGCACCAGTCAGGAGATTTTCCTCTACGGTTAAATGCTCAAAACAGTGACGACCTTCCATCACCTGAATCACGCCCCGACGCACCAGTTCATTGGGCGTCAGGCTGTGTACATCCTCTCCCTTAAAAGTTATGGTACCTTTGGTCACATCACCGCGCTCAGCGCCCAGCAGGTTGGAAATCGCCTTGAGCGTGGTGGACTTGCCCGCGCCATTGGCGCCAAGCAAGGCTACAACGCCTCCTTTCATGACTTCGAGAGAGACCCCTTTCAACACGAGGATCACATGGTCATAGATCACCTCAATGTTGTTGACCACCAGCAGCGATTCGCTGTTGGTTTTAGCAACGGCGCTCATGGAGTCTCTCCCGTCATCATGACCAAAACGAATCGCCTGCTAGCAATCGCGAGGGGTTACGTTATTTTCAGCCGCGTACGCCGCTGAGTCTGCTTCGATAAGCGGGCCAGTTACATCACGCAGCGGCTCGTAGAACTTCGACACGATATTCCACTGCTTTGCCTTAGCGTCCCACTGCTGCACGGCGACCTTGCCGGAGCCTTCGTGGTTTTCGCAGGTGATTTTCACCGGATAGGTAAAGCCGCCCAGACCGAGTTCTTCAAGCCGTGCTTCATCGACGTCCAGCGCCTCGAAACCGTCACGGACATGCTTACCGGTAACCTCGGTAGTGCCGTGAATCTCCATTGCCTTACGGACCGCTTCCGTAGCCCACATCGCGCCGACCATGCCCCGGTTGTAGAGTACCTCACCGATACGGTCGCGGTCGCCTTTGCCGAGGCCCTTGTCATAGACGTGTTTGCGAATGTCGTCATGTAGCGGGAAACCGCCGCCAGGCGCATGGAACGCGCCAGAAAGGTATCCATCTGCTGCATCACCAGCGGGCAGGACATCATTCTCAGAGCCGGACCACCAGACCCCAATGAAGTGATCCATCGGATAGCGAATAGAAGCAGCTTCCTTGATGGCGACCTGGTTCATCACACCCCAACCCCACAGCAGCACCCAGTCCGGCTTCTCCTTGCGGATCTGCAGCCAGGTGGCCTTCTGCTCCTGTCCAGGAGAATCTACGGGCAGTCCGCGGAACTCATAACCAAACTTGTCGGCCATGGCTTCCAGGGTCCGGATCGGCTCCTTACCGTACGCGGAGTTGTGGTACACCAGATAGATTTTCTTGCCTTTCAGCGCATCAAGCCCGCCTTCCTGATCGGCGATGTACTGAACCAAACCGGTTGCCTGGCTCCAGTAAGTCGCCGGAAGGTTAAACACCCACGGAAAAACCTTGCCATTGGCCGCAGAAGTTCGGCCGTAGCCCATGGAAAAAATCGGAACTTCGTCCACGGATGCCTTGGGAATCAGCTGGTAGGTAATACCGGTCGACAAAGGCTGCACTAACAGCGCCCCCGACGGTGGTGTACCTTTTATCTTCTCGTAGCACTCGACACCCTTTTTGGTGTTGTAACCAGTTTCGCAAGTCACATTCTTGATCTTGACACCGTTGATTCCGCCATCTCGCTCATTCAGCAAAGTGAGGTAATCACTCCACCCATTTGCAAAAACGATTCCATTAGGGGCAAAAGGTCCCGTTCGGTAGTCCATTGAGGGAATTACGAGTTCGTAGGCATTGGCGCCTGATACAAACATCGGCAACGCCAGCGCCGCTGCAACGGCAGCTCCAGTCAGTTTTCTAAGATTCATCAATAGCCTCCTCTTAGGTGTTGTGGTTGATACAGCAGTTTACGGCTCTCTTGCCCCCTAATGCGGGAACGGCCAGAGCCGCAGTTTCTCCTTCGCGATCTGCCACAGTCGGGCAAGCCCGTGCGGCTCCACGATCAGGAAAAAGATGATCAGCATACCCATCAGCAGGATCTCAACGTGACCTGCCATCCCTGAGTCAAAGCCCATGCCTCCAACCATAATGTTTTTCAGCAAAATGGGTATAAGAACGATGAAGGCCGACCCCAAAAATACTCCTAAAACGCTGCCGAGACCCCCAATAATGATGATAAACAGCACATAAAACGACTGATTGATATCAAACGCCTCCACGGGCTCCACGGCTCCGAGATAAATCGAAAAATACAGCGCACCGGCGACACCGATATAAAACGAACTCACTGCAAATGCGGAAAGTTTGGCCCGCAGGGGTCGGATGCCAATCAACTCAGCCGCGATATCCATATCGCGAATCGCCATCCATTCGCGGCCGATTCTGCCGCGAACAATATTCTTAGCGCTGAGTGCCAGAATACAGACAACAGTCAGAGTGAAAAGGTACTTCGCCGCCGGTGTCGCTTCAGGACCAGTAATGCGAACCCCGAAAAAGTCGATAGGCCTTACTGTAATCATGCCGGTCAGGTTGTAGTCATAAAACCAACCCACCTTGTTGAAGACCCAGATCAGAAAAAACTGTGCTGCGAGCGTGGCCACAGCGAGGTAGAAGCCCTTGATACGCAGACTGGGCAAACCAAAGATCATACCTACCGCTGCCGTGACGACACCTGAGAGCGCTAACACAATCAGGAAATTGACCTCGGGAAAAAACCCGACCAGTTTGAATGACGCATAGGCACCCACCGCCATGAAGGCTCCGGTTCCGAGTGACACCTGACCACAGTAGCCCGTAAGGATATTTAACCCAAGGGCGGCAAGCGCATAGACCAAAAACGGCAGCAGTATCGCGTTGGCCCAATACTCGTTTATAAAGAACGGAGCCACGAGAAACGCCAGCGCCAGCACGCCGAATACAAACCAACGGTCCTGGGCAATTGGAAACATCGCCTGATCGGCGACATAACTGGATTTGAGTTGGCCGCTTTCTCGATAGAACATCGTCAGACCCTCTCGATAATACGCTCGCCGAAAAGCCCTTGGGGCCTAAACAGCAAAAAAACGAGCGCCAACATATAGGCAAACCAATTTTCGATAGCGCCACCCACTATCGGGCCGATATAGACCTCGGCAAGTTTTTCACCAACGCCGATAATCAGTCCGCCAACAATCGCGCCCGGCACTGAAGTGAATCCCCCGAGAATAAGGACGGGAAGGGCCTTCAGTGCAATCAGGGAAAGCGAGAACTGCACGCCGGATTTGCTGCCCCACATGATGCCGGCCACTAAAGCAACAATACCTGAAACCGACCAGACAATTACCCAGATCTTATCGAGCGACACGCCGACGCTGAGCGCCGCCTGATGGTCATCCGCCACGGCGCGAAGAGCTCGGCCAATGCGGGTACGCTGAAAGAAAATAGCCAGGATTGCAACCAGAACGGCTGCCGTTCCGGCAGCAAAGATTTCAAGCTGCTCGATATAAAGGTTGAAACTATCCAGCAGCCAGTCTGAAGCGCCTTGAGGAATACCAATATCAAGCGGCTTTACATCGGAACCAAAAAGAAGATCGCCAAGCCCTTCAAGCACAAACGCAAGGCCGATGGTCGCCATAAAAAGAATGATCTCGTTCTGCTTTACTAGAAAACGCAAGACCGTGCGCTCGATTACCCATGCCAACACAATCATGACCACGATCGTGGCCGGGATCGCTAGCCACACCGGCAAGGTAAAGCCGAAAACAGCAAAAAACCAGCCATCCTCTGCTAAAAAATCATAAAGGGCCAGCGCGGCAAAAAGCGCCATGACGCCTTGCGCGAAATTGAAAATTCCTGAAGCCTTGAAGATCAGCACGAAGCCCAGGGCAACCAGCGCGTACATGACCCCGGTCATCAAGCCGCTGAGGATCACTTCCAGCAAAAAGATATCGAAAGCCATCAGCGTATCTCTCTCAATCTGGATTTAATCCTGGCTAGCCGACCATGACCTATCACGACCTTCTCAGTCATGGCTCACTCCAAGATAAGCATCGATCACACTCTGATTGGTGCGTACTTCTTCAGGCGTTCCTTCCGCAATCTTGCGTCCATAATCCAACACCACCACGCGGTCGGAGATATCCATCACCACGCCCATGTCATGTTCGATGAGAGCAATAGTGGTTCCAAATTCATCGTTGGTCTCAAGAATAAAGCGGCTCATATCCTCTTTTTCTTCAAGATTCATTCCCGCCATGGGTTCATCAAGTAACAGCAGACTGGGCTCCGCAGCCAGCGCCCGACCCAGCTCGACCCGCTTTTGAAGGCCATAGGGCAAGCGGCCCACCGGGGTTTTTCGAATAGACTGAATCTCGAGAAAATCAATCACATGCTCAACAAACTCTCGGTGCTCGATCTCTTCACGCTGCGCCGGACCGATACGCAATGCCTGCCAGAAAAGGGACTTGCTCATATGGGTGTTGCGCCCAGTCATGATGTTGTCCAGAGTGCTCATGCCCTTGAAAAGCGCGATGTTCTGAAACGTTCTGGCAATACCGCCGGCGGCGGCATCATGGGGGCGCATCCTCTTCCGCGCCTGTCCCTGGTAGGTGATCGTGCCCTCTTGGGGGTGATAAAAGCCGTTGATCACGTTGAGCATCGAGCTCTTTCCCGCGCCATTGGGGCCGATGATCGAACGGACTTCTCCTTTGCGGATATCAAAACTAACATCCACGAGCGCGTGGACGCCGCCAAAAGACAGCGATATGGCGTCTACTTCCAAGAGAGTTTCGTTGGTCTGCTCGTTGGTCATCTCGCTAATAGGTCTCTAGGCAATATTGACTGCATTGGCTGAGTTTGTATTACGTACACTCAAGCGGCTGCGCGCGAACGCTCCTCGGACACGGCTGCATCACGAATTTCAAGGTCCGCCTCAATCTGGCCCTTACGGCCATCCTCAAACATCACTTCGGTACTAATAAAGCAGTTCTTGCGTCCGTCGAACAGTGCATCAATCAGGTCGCCATACCGCTCGTTAATGATCCTCCGACGCACCTTCCTTGTTCGAGTGAGTTCTCCATCATCAGGATCCAACTCCTTATGCAGTATCAGAAAGCGGCGAATCTGTGATGACGAAAGGTGTGAATCCTGAGCAAGACTCTGGTTGACCTGTTCGATGCACCCCTGAACCAGGGCATACACCTCGGGATGCGCTGCAAGCTCCTGGTAGCTGGCATAGGCAACATTATTTCGCTCGGCCCAACTGGCCACCGCGTCAAGATCAATGTTGATGAAGGCCGTCACAAAATCGCGCTGATCGCCAAACGTAACGACTTCCTTGATCTCGGGGAAAAACTTAAGCTTGTTTTCGAGGAACTTGGGCGCAAACATACTGCTGTCATTCAGTTTGCCGACATCCTTGGCACGATCGATGATTCTGAGATGACCCTCGTCATCAAAGTAACCCGCATCGCCTGTGTGCACCCAGTTGTCTGAGGTCTTGGTCTCGGCGGTTGCCTCGGGATTCTTGAAGTACTCCTTAAAGACACCGGGACTGCGGTACACCACCTCGCCGTTCTCCTCAATCCGTACCTCCACGCCAGGTGGGGGCGTTCCGACGCTTTCAGAGCGCACAACCCCATCAGGCTGCATAGTGATAAAGACCGTGGCCTCGGTCTGGCCGTAGAGCTGTTTAAGGTTAATACCCAAAGACCGGTAGAACTCAAAAATCTCGGGGCCAATGGCCTCACCGGCGGTATAAGCCACCCGGACCCGGCTTAGGCCAAGCGTGTTCTTGAGCGGTCCGTAGACCAACAGCTCGCCAAGCCAGTAGTGAAAGCGATCCCAAGCCGACACTGACTGACCGTCCATCAGTGCGACCCCGGTCTTCTTGGCAACTCTCATGAAGTGATCAAAGAGGCTGCGCTTTAAGCGCCCGGCGTCTTTCATCCGGATCATGACACTGGTGAGAACGCTCTCAAACACCCGTGGCGGCGCAAAGTAAAAGGTCGGTCCAATCTCCCGCAGGTCCTGAGCGACCGTGTTGGCACTTTCAGGACAATTGACACAGAATCCCGCGACAAAACCCATCGCGAAGGAGAACACATTGTCTCCGACCCAGGCCATGGGCAGATAGGCAAGCACTTCCTCTTCAGCAGTGATCGCGTCAAACTCATTGGTGTTGCGAGCAGTGGCCAGGAGGTTCTCGTGGGACAGCACCACCCCCTTGGGTCTCCCCGTCGTGCCCGAGGTATAAAGGATGATCGAGGTATCCGACGAATTGCCTTTTTGAATTTCTGAGTTGATCTTGTCCGGATCGGTCTTGAGAAGTTCACGGCCTCGGGCCATGACCGACTGGATATCCATCACAACCTGCGGGTCGTATTTGCGCAGACCCTTGGGATCACAATAAATGACGCGCTCAACTCTTGGGCACTGCTCCCGAATCTCCAGAGCCTTGTCTACCTGCTCCTGGTTTTCCGCGATGATGAAGCGCGCCTCAGCGTGGTCGACGACGTACTGTATCTCCTCAGCCACAGAGTCCTGGTAGACCGGCACGGGCACACCGCCGAGCGCCTGTGCAGCAATCATCGACCCGTAAAGGCGCGGGCGGTTATCTCCGATAATGGCAAGGGTGTCGTTGCGGGCGAACCCAAGATCGGAAAGGCCAGCCGCTAGCGCAAAGGATTCTTCGCAGAGCTGTCCTAGAGTCCAGGTCTGCCATATGCCGTAGGCCTTTTCGCGCATTGCCGGCCGTTCAGCGTCATATTTCATACGCTGCAGCAAAAGCTGGGGGAAAGTATGCTCCTGCGATTCAGGAAAATCCGCCATATCTCATCCTCGGTCTCCTTTGAGGCTCGCGTCTTACTGACGCCCGATCTTACTGTCCGGGTTTAGCGATGCTTCTCAGTAATTCTACTGTAAAAAAGACTGAGTTCGAGTTATACCTTCATGCCGATTTATGAGATCCAGAATTCCTCGAGTGACGAGTTAAAGTCCACTAATTCAATACTAAAAAGGGATATCGTCGTCGAAATCCCCACTTGGAGCGGAATCACGCTGTGGCGAACTTGCCGAAGGAGCGCCTTGCGAATCTCCTGCGCCCGTGCGTCCGCCTAGAAATGTCATGTCTCTCGCGACAATCTCCGTGGACCAACGATCATTGCCATCCTT
>DLPX01000003.1:68625-69800 GCA_002477475.1 Proteobacteria bacterium UBA7447 | reverse complement strand
GGCGGAACCGTCGCTAAAAACTTAATCGGGAAGCAGATCGACTCAACGGTCAACAACCCGTCAGAGCAGATGGCCTTCTACGAAGCCGGTAGTTCGAAGCCGCTGGTGCAGTTCACCGGCGAGCGCATGGCTGCTTTCCCGGATGTCCCGACTGCTAAGGAGCTCGGTGTGAATATCGAGTACTACATGCAGCGCTCGGTAAACGGACCTCCAGGAATGGCGCCTGAAGCCGTGGAGTTCTATACCAATCTCTTCCAGGAACTCTTTGACAGTAAAGAGTGGCAGGACTTCTGCACGAGCGACGGCCTGACTTGTGACGAGATGATTAAAAACGATGCTCTCGGAACTTTTCATGCCAATCAGTATGTTGCGCATCAGAAACTAATCGAACAGGTGGGTGCCGCCGCCATCACCGGCGAGTAAACTGAACTGTATTCCGGGCCGGCTTTCGCCGGCCCGAACATCCCGTACAATAAGCCTATAAAACGTCGCGCTGTTCGCCTCTGTGGCGTTCAGCGCGATTATGTTAGTGGCCGGCAAACATGAGAAAGGGAGGAGCTAAATGTCGACACGCACAGCGGAGCTGCTGGCGGGGATCGGCCTGCTCGTCCTCTCTTTGGTGCTTATGTGGAGTGTTTACGCCGACGGACTGACTATCGGATGGGTCGACGGCCGTGGACCGGGTGCTGGCGTGTGGCCTTTCTGGCTGAGTCTTGGCATGGCGCTGACTTCTGCGTGGACTCTGGTCCGCTGGCTTCGCAGGACCACGCCAGAAAGCCGAAACGAAGCTCCCTACATCGCTTCTGATCCGCTTGCGCTGGTTGCGACGTCCTTTATCGCGCTGACTGCGATGATCTTTCTTGTCTCCATCGTTGGGACGTACATCGCGATTGCCTTGTTCCTGGGCTTTTATATGAGGGTTATTGGCAAGCATTCTTGGGGTATGACCACCTGCTCAGTGATCGGTGCAGTCATTTTTATCTATTTCCTTTTTGAGTGGCAGCTGACCAAATATCTACCTAAGGGCCTGCCGATCTTCGAGGACGGGTTTTTGTGGATAGATAATTTCCGTTGGGAATATCTGATGTAGGCATCGCTCGCGTAACCGAAAACAAAGACCGAGATTAAGAAAAGAATAGTCATTAAGAGATGGGAGAAATTGCAAACCTATTAGC
>DLPX01000003.1:68107-68244 GCA_002477475.1 Proteobacteria bacterium UBA7447 | reverse complement strand
GGGCTTTTCATTGGTGCAATGCCGGGTCTGGGTTCGGTTAACGGCGTAGCGATTTTGCTGCCGGTGACTTTTCTGGTCCCGCCAACCGCGGCGATCATATTTTTGGCAGCGCTCTACTATGGTGCCATGTATGGGGG
>DLPX01000003.1:56530-67723 GCA_002477475.1 Proteobacteria bacterium UBA7447 | reverse complement strand
GGCCGGCCGATGGCGCAAAAGGGGCTAGCCGATCAGGCTTTGATGGGTGCGGCAATAGCGTCATTTATCGGTGGCACCATTTCTGTCGTTCTTTTCACCTTGTTCGCACCGCCGCTTGCAGAACTTGCGTTGAAGTTCGGTCCGCAGGAAGAGTTTGCGCTGATGGTCCTGGCCTTTGCGACCTTCATCGGGCTGGGCGGCGACGATATTCCCAAGACAATATTTTCGATTCTTCTGGGTCTCGTCATGGCGGCCGTGGGCTTTGACATCATCTCCGGCCAGCCGCGTCTTATCTTTTTTGACATGGTTGAGTTTCAGCGCGGCATTGGTTTTCTGGTGTTGGCGATCGGAATATATGGCATCGGCGAAATGCTTTGGACGCTCGAGCAGACGAGCGGTAAGGTGCAGATCGAAAATGTCAAGACCACCTGGTCGAAGTTCAAGGAAAACCTTGGGTATATCAAGAAGTATCTGCCCACCACAACGCTAGGTTCAGTGCTCGGTTTTTTTGTGGGTACGCTGCCGGCGGCGGGGGCCACGCCTGCATCGCTGATGGCCTATGGACTTGCCAAGACTTTCTCCAAGAACCCGGACAGTTTTGGCAAGGGCAACATCTCAGGCGTCGCAGCACCAGAAGCGGCCAACAACGCGGCGTCAACGGGCTCGATGTTGCCCATGATCACGCTCGGTATCCCAGGATCCCCAACCACGGCCATTCTGCTGGGCGGCATGATCATCTGGGGACTGCGACCGGGGCCGCTGCTTTTTGCCAACAACCCGGATTTTGTTTGGGGCCTGATTGGCTCGATGTACGTGGCAAACTTTGTAACAGTGGGGCTCAACCTTGCGCTGATTCCACTCTTTGTTCGTGTTCTGGCCATGCCGTTCACGATCCTGACTCCGATAATCTTCATTCTCTGCTTTGTGGGGGTTTTCGCCACGACTGACCGGATGTTTGATGTCTGGCTGATGTTGGTGTTGGGACTGGGGGGCTACCTTTTGCGCAAGCTTAACTATCCGGTAGCGCCAGCCGTTCTGGCGATCGTGCTGGGTCCATTGGCAGAGCGCTCGATGCGCCAGTCTCTTATTTCAAGTCGAGGTGATGTAACCACTTTTGTTCATCCCGTTGAGCATCCGATTGCGCTGATCTGTATCGTTCTTGCGATTGCCCTGATGCTCTACCCTGTCTTTTTGAACTATTGGCGTAATAGGGCGTCTAAATATCGGGAATCGACATAACGGGAGGGTCAGAGTTGCATGTTTCATGCCTATCATGTTTTAAGCATTTCAGTCTAGTATAGTGAGGCCTAGGTCTCACATTGACTGAAAGGTAGAAACAGATGAGCGCTGAATTAAAAAGAACGGATACTGCAACAGACACACTGGCTCAGAAGACTAAGGATGGCTCAGTCGTATCCGGGGGCCACCTTGTGGCGAAGGCGCTAAAGCAGGAAGGCGTTGATACGATTTTTACTCTCTGCGGGGGACACATCATTGACATCTATGACGGTTGTCTCGACGAGGGGATCAGGATTATCGACGTGCGCCATGAACAAACGGCCGCTCATGCGGCCGATGGCTACGCCCGCCAGACGGGACGTTTAGGTTGCGTGGTGACCACAGCCGGTCCTGGCTGTACTAATGCTGTTACAGGAGTGGCCACCGCTTTTCGATCAGAAAGCCCCATCTTGCATATCGGTGGGCAGAGTTCTCTGACGCAACACAAGATGGGCTCGCTGCAGGATCTACCCCACGTAGATATGATGACTCCTATCACCAAGTTTGCGTCAGGTGTGTTTTCGACTGAACGCGTCGCCGACATGATCGCTATGGCCGCCCGTGAGTGTTTTTCTGGTGCTTATGGCCCCTCCTATTTGGAGATCCCCCGGGATATTCTGGATGCCGAAGTGCCCGTAGAGAAAGCGGTAGTGCCGCAGCCCGGATCCTATCGCGCCTCGGTTAACTCCGTAGGCGATCCGGCTGATATTGAAAAACTCGCTGATATGCTGGTGAAAGCCCAGCGTCCAGCCGTACTGTTAGGGCAACAGGTATGGTCCTCCGGAGGGCATGAAGAGGCCATCGAATTTGTGCGTGCGCTGGATATTCCGGCTTATATGAATGGCGCCAGCCGCGGTCTGTTACCCCAAGGTGATCCGCATCATTTTGATCGAACTCGCAGTGATGCGTTTAAGAATGCTGACGTAATTTTGATTGTAGGTACGCCGTTCGATTTCCGTATGGGCTACGGCAAGCGAATTTCTAAGGAAGCAACCTTGGTGCAGATTGACCAGAGTTATGCGACGGTTGGCAAGAATCGGGATATCAGTCTTGGTTTGGCAGGGAGCCCCGGTGGCATCCTTGCAGCCGTGACGCAGGCCGCATCGGGCCGTATTGATAAGGGAGCGCGTCAGCAACGTCAGCAGTGGATGGCCGAGTTGCGCGAGATCGAGGCGGCCAAGCTCGAGAAGTTGATGCCGATGTTTATCACTGATCAGAGTCCTATCCACCCTTATCGGCTTGCTTATGAAATAAATGAGTTTTTGGGTGAGGACACGATCTATATCGGCGATGGAGGCGATATCGTGACGATCTCGGCTCAGGCAGTTCGCCCCCGAAACCCAGGACAGTGGATGGATCCCGGAGCGCTTGGCTCACTTGGTGTGGGTACGGGTTTTTCCATGGCTGCCAAACTCGCGCATCCCAACAAAGAGGTTGTCTGCCTCTATGGTGACGGCGCCTTTGGCATGACCGCTTTTGATATGGAGACCGCGCAGCGCTTCGGCGCGCCGTATCTTGCGGTGATAGGGAATAACTCAGCTATGAATCAGATCCGCTATGGACAACTCGCTAAGTACGGCGAGGAGCGTGGTGATGTCGGGAACAAACTTGGCGATGTGCCTTTCTCCAAGTTCGGCGAGATGATCGGCGGATATGGTGAAGAAGTCACCGAGGCGAGCCAGATTCAACCGGCATTGCAGCGTGCACGGGAGGCGATTGCCAAGACAGGAAGGTGCGCGGTCGTTAATGTCTGGGTGGATCCCGATGAATACGCACCAGGCACCAAAGCGCAGACGATGTACAAATAAACAGTCGGTAGTCTGCCCTAGGGTGCCTTTCCCGCGATTGGACCAGGGAGCGAAAAAATGAAACTGATCGTTCATGGCCAGCAGGCCTTCGGCAAAGCCGTCCTGGAATCCTTGCTGGAACGCGGCGAGGACGTCTGCGCGGTGTACTGCGCGCCAGATAAAGGTAGACGGATCGATCCCCTGAAAGCGCTGGCCGAAGAGCAGGGACTGCCGCTCTTCCAGCCCCCGAGCTATAAGGATGCGGCTGTGCTAGAGCAGATGCGTTCGCTGAACGCCGATCTGTGCGTGATGGCATACGTTACGCTGCTGGTGCCGGAGCAGGTGCTAAACGTACCGGAGCTCGGATCGATCCAATATCATCCTTCGCTTCTGCCCCTGCATAAAGGCCCAAGTTCCATAAACTGGCCGATTATTTTCGGCGAAACTAAGACGGGGCTCTCGATCTTCTGGCCTGACGAGGGCTTGGATACCGGGCCGATCCTGCTTCAGAAAGAAGTGGAAATCGTGCCCGACGACACCCTCGGTTCCCTGTACTTCAACCACCTTTTTCCGATGGGCGTTGCTGCCATGGTTGAGGGGGTTGACCTTGTGCGTGACGGGAAGGCGCCGCGGATCGAGCAGGACCCCTCGGGCGGCAGTTACGAAGGCTGGTGTACGGCGGACGACGTTCGAATCGACTGGCACCAGGATGTCGACCGGGTCTACAACATGATCCGTGGTGCTAATCCTCAGCCCGGGGCCTGGACGACGCTTGCTGGTAAACGGGTTACATTGCTCGACTGCAGCAAATCGAATGATTCGGATGGTGCTCCCGGCACTGTTACGGCTGCCGACGCATCTGGGATTACTGTCGCCGTTAACGGCGGGTCGGTACGTATCAGCAGGCTGAAGCCGGAGGAAGGTTTCAAACTTTCTGCTACCGAGTTTTTGGAGCACTCGCCCCTGGTTTTGGGCACGGTGCTCGGAAAAGACTGAAAAGCAGTACCTCGATGCCTTGGGTTTCCGGATACTGCTCTAGCCTTCCATGATCCGCGACGGTATGTCCTCTCACCAAGCACCCGCCAAGTGGCTGCTGGAATCTAAAGCTGATCCTAAATCCTCGGCGCGTATCCTGTCGGATTGGATCCAGCAGGTTTTTGATGGTTTTTACGGTGACTTTCGCGCTATTCCTCCGAAGGCGAAGGCGGCCTTTGAAGCAAGCGCCTTTCAGCAGTCGCTGCAGAACAGCCGTGACCGCCTGACCCTGTACGGCGAGCGAATGCACGCGCTGGCCCGCACACTCTCAGCAGAATGTCCTGATGCCATCGCCGCCCTGGAACTGTGGGACCGCCTCGAACAACATTATACGGCGGCCGTTGCTGGAAGATATGAGGCCGACTTGGCGCTGGCTTTCCTGCATTCGGTGCGGCGCGCGGTGTTTATGGATAACTGGACTCCCGTGGACTACGCGGTCAATATCAAGACGCAATCTAGTAGTGACAGCGAGGTGATGTTTAGCCGGACAGTGGATTTGATCGATGCAGGGCTGATCCGCGAGATGCTTGCCATCCCGTCGTTTGAGATTCCGTTTCGGGATGTCGTCAGGGATTCGGAACGCGCCGCAGATAAAATTGATGAGGCGCTTACAAGACGGGGCCTGGCTGACAACATATTGGCCGTAGATGTCATCCGAGGCGGCTTTTTCCGCAACCGTGGGGCCTACGTGGTCGGCCGGATCTGCCTTAACGGTGGTTTGGTCGTACCGCTGATCCTGGCGCTGCTGAATGATGAGGTTGGTATCTATATCGACGCCGTACTCACCGACGAGCCCGAGGCACATAACCTTTTCAGCACGACTCGCGCGAATTTTATCGTTACCAATGATCACTATCACGAACTCGCTGAGTTCCTGCACGGGATCATGCCCAAGCGGCCGCTCGGACTGCACTACTCTTCTTTGGGATTCAATCACTTTGGCAAGGTTGCCGTGATGGAAGAACTAACAGACGAACTTGTAAGAGACAAAGCGGTTTTTGATACCGCTATCGGTTTCCCGGGCACCGTGGCAATCGGCTTTCAGGCGCCGGGTTCGGTTTATAACCTCAAGGTCATTCGGGACCATCCAACCGAAAACTACAAATGGGGGGATTTCTCTGGTGTGGAATCCGTGCTAGAGAAATACCGAAAAGTGCATGACATCAACCGAACAGGTAGCATGCTGGATAACGCGATTTACTACAACGTGAACCTGCCGAGTTCGCACTTTTCGTCGGGGTTGTTATCTGAACTCGTAGAATATGCCAGCAACGCCGTTTCACTGCGCGGGGAAACGGTCTTCTTTCATCATCTCATCGTGCAACGCAAGATGATCCCATTACCCGTTTTCCTGCAGCAGGCGCCGCGGGAGGATTGCGAGCGCGCTGTGATTAGCCTTGGTCAGTGCATTAAAAATAACATGGCGGCAAATATTTTCAACCGTGATCTGGATGGGCGCAACTATGGTGTCGGCAGCCATATACGGGTGTATCTTTTCGATTACGATGCGTTAGAGACATTCACAGACGTGAAGATCCGCAGTAACCGAGATCGGTGTGACGGGGAAGAGGATATCCCCGGTTGGTTCTTCGAGGACGGCGTGGTATTTCTACCTGAGGAGATCGAGGTGGGTTTGCGGATTACCGATCCAGATCTGCGCCGGCTGTTCCGCACCGTGCACGGAGATCTTCTCGAGGTCGAACACTGGCAGGGCATCCAGGATGAGCTAAAGAATGGCAAAGTTCCCCAGATCCAGGTCTATCCTGACAGCAGCAGTCTGGGGGCTTAAAGGAGAGGGACATGAGCGATGAACTTTGGCAGTTGAGCGCCTGTGAGGCAGCGCAGGGTATCCGGGATAAAAGATTTACCGCAGAGGAGTTGATCACCTCTGTGTCAGGACGCATTGCCGAGCACAATCCGAGGCTCAATGCGATCGTTCTGGATCTCACTGAAGAAGCACTGGCTGATGCCCGGGTGGCCGATGCGCAACTGGCGGCCGGTAAAACCACGGGACCGCTGCACGGCGTGCCGGTCACGATCAAGTCCAATATCGACGTCAAAGGTCAGCCCACCCCTAACGGGCTGCCCGCTCTAAAAGACCTGATAGCCCCCGATGATTCTCCGGTGACGGCCAATCTCAGAAAGGCGGGCGCCATCATTGTCGGGCGCACCAACACCCCTGAGCTCTCGATGCGGCTCAACACCGACAACCCACTGCATGGGAGAACGTTGAATCCCTGGGATGAGGATGCCAGTCCTGGCGGCTCCTCAGGCGGGGCATCGTCTGCTGGCGCCGCAGGGTTTGGGCCGATTCATCACGGCAATGATATCGGCGGCTCACTGCGCTGCCCGGCATTTAACTGCGGCCTGTCGACGGTTAAGCCCACCTTCGGCCGTGTGCCGGCCTATGTGCCTTCGGCAACAGAAGAGCGGGGTATCCTGGCGCAGCTGATATCCGTACAGGGAGCAATCTGCCGCGAGGTGCGTGATGTGCGCCTGGCGCTTGGTGTGATGTCAGGCGCTGATGCACGAGATCCGCTATGGATGCCGGTACCCTTTGAGGGGTGGCCCCAAGAACCCGGCCCCATTCGAGTGGGTGTCACGACCGAGTCTTACGGTCATCCGATGCATCCTGAGATTACCGAAGCAGTTGATCGGGCTGCAGGTTATCTTTCAGACGCGGGTTATGCGGTAGAAGAGGCGACGACGCCGTCCGTGGATGACTGTGCCAAGGCGTGGTTCAGGTACCTTGGCGCAGAGCTGGATGCGTTTTTGATGCCGATGGCCCGTGAGCATGGCAGCGAAACCATTCAGAAGATATTTGAGTGGTACTTCGAGATGGGCGAGACGGCGGATCCCGTGGATTATCGCCTGGGCGTCAAGAACCGGGCTGCGATGACGCGCCAGTGGAACGAATTTCTGGAAGAGACACCTCTCGTGTTGGCGCCTTACTTTCTGCAGCCGACACCGGACTGGGACTGTGACCAGAAAAGCCTTGCCGGTACCCGAGACCTTTTCAACTCGGCGATTTACAGCACCGGCATCAACTGGGTAAGCCTGCCGGCCGGTGTGACACCCATCGGCATGATTGCGGGGCGCCCGGCCGGGGTGCAGATTATCGGCCGCCGTTACCGTGAAGACATGGTGCTCGACGCGATGGAAGTGATCGAGTCCCGGGTGGGCGTGCTGACCCAAACGCTTTGGGAAAAAGAGGCCTAAGCCAGAGCTCGTTCAGTCTGACACGTCGGTTGATGTGTTGATGCGGTGGGTTTCAAATTCAGCTGGTGCCGTGAGCTGGATGAGTTCCAGGTCGTCTGAGCAGTCCAGTTCGTCGTGGACGATACCGGCCGGCTGAAGGCAACTGTCTCCCTCGCGAAAAGTGAATTCCCCCTGACCTTCATAAGTGAAGCGGATCCAGCCTTTCAGGATGTAAATCATCTGAAACTCAAGATCGTGGACGTGCGGACCGGTGTGCGGAAACTCGGTCACGGGTTTCTTTACCCGGATGACGTGAGCGCTGTAGGCGCCGCCGGTGGCTTCACTGATGCCAAGATCCCGGTACTCAAAAAATTTGCGCAGTCCCTGCGCCCACTTGGCGTCGGCTGCGCTTGAGGCGCAAAACTTCTGTGGTGTTGTCTTCATCGGATTTCTTCTGGCGTGCGGTCTTTCTTCAAGCATATCTTAAAGAGCCCGATCGGTCGACGGCCTGGCAAGAGAGCGATAACCTCCTAAAATTAGTGGTAGTTAAATTCGACAGCCCTCTTGAAAAGGTCCAGATGCGACCGCATCTTGAGGGCATGGAAAAAGATGAAACTTTCTCACAAAGGGAGGGGCCATCCCTCGCTATTCCCGCGCAGGCCATGATTCTGCGTGAAGCCGTGATGACGGCATATTCGATTACCGGCAACCTTTCAGCGGCGACGACTCTTTGTTCCAGTCTCGTGGATGAGGATCTGCCCGGCGAGCAGCAGGCTTCAGCCGTGCTCAATCAGCTGCATCACATTGCAATGAGGCGGCCTAAGCATTAAACCGTCGTCATCGGATCATGTAGACCTTTTTTAAGGTTTTTGTGACCCGACAGCTGCCGCTCCAGCCTGCGGGAAAAAACGCAGCGGTGTCGGGTGTAATGTCGGTGACCGCGCCGTCGTCGCTCTCGTAGCTCGCCTCGCCGTCAAGGAAGTGGCAGAACTCGTCCCGCGTGACCTCACACCGCCAATGGCCTGGCGTGCATTCCCAGTAGCCGCACTCCGATGCGCCCCTTTCACCCTTATGCAGCAGTACTCCCTGTGTGTGTGAGTTTCCGTCGAGCATCTGCTCAGGAGCGCCCCAGTCGTTGAGGTCCCTTTGGGCCAGCGGTTCATGCAATACGGCGATCTTCATTTTTCTTCCTGTGTGTTCTTCGGGATAATCGGTCGTTCTTTACCTTGGGCGATATCGCGCTGATGGTACGGTCGCAAGATTACCTTATCAGGGCGCAGCAGGAGAGATTGGGATGAGCGAGACGGAAGCGGACTTTTTCGTGCTGGCGCACGAGCCGGGACATGATCAGGAGGCATTGCCGCTGTGGGCGAGTGCGCGCGAGGGGCTTATTCGCTTTGATGAAGCTGGGCCGCCGGTAGAACGGATAGACCTGCCAGATCTGCCGGGCGTATTTCAGCTGCACAATGTACTTTCGTTAGAAGAGTGCGAGCAGTTTCGGCTGATTGTCGACACCCTGGGCTTTCATGACGATGCGCCGGTGTCACTGCCGCACAGCGTGCGCCATATGCGCAATCTCAATTGGCTAGTCGATGAAAGTATCTGCGCTACCTTGTTCAGTCGATGCCAGCCTCAATTGACCGAACTGATCGGCGGCGCGCCGAGCCTCGGTCTGAACGCTCGGTTTCGCTTCTACCGTTACCAGCCCGGCGACTACTTCAAGACCCACACGGACGGATCCTGGCCGGGCAGTGCGGTGGTGGATGGCAAGCTGCAGGTCGATGCGTTTGGCGATCGCTGGAGCCAGTTAACTTTCCTTTTGTTGCTGAGTGGAGACTACGACGGGGGCCACACCCGGTTTTACCCCGAGGGCGAAAGCGGCGAAGCAATTCCCGTCCATACACCGCTCGGCAGCGCATTATGCTTTCCGCACGGCGGTCATCCCCAGCATTACCCGCATGCGGGAGAAAAGATCCGTCGCGGGATCAAATACATCATCCGTACGGATGTGCTTTACGGGCGAACGCCCGGGTCTGAAAAACTCCAGCGCCGCTGGATGTACTGAACCTAAGGGCCGTAGTCGCGGATCACTTCTGCGACCCGGATCCGGTAATTGCGGAAGATGCCCCGGTCTTTCGCCTCATTTTGTGCCGCTGCGTGTTCCAGGTGTTCGCGCCATCTTTTGACGGCGTCGAGATCTTCCCAGGTGGATACCGAAATGAAACGACCGCTTTGGGAGACACTTTCAAAGCGTTCAACACTGATGAAGCCCTCGATCCTCTCAACGTTCTCGCGCAGCAGGCCCGCCAGTTCGAAGTAGCGGTCCTGATAAGAGGGATCGGGCTCAAATTCAAAAAGGACAACAATCATGACCGGGTATCGGGATACGTTTATCCAGCGTTTTCCGCTACAGTGCGATTTCAGTTAATTCAAAGTGTAACGCCAATACAGCCCGGCAATGCGACGACGACGCAGTACCAACTTTCTTCGGCCCGTATACCGTCTCGGGTGGCTGATTATCTGGAGCCTGTGGTTAGTAAGTCTTGCGTTTGGCATTCCGGCCATCATGCCTCATGATGATGTCATTGGCTGGGGCTTTGTGACGTTGGCGGCCACAGCGTTTGCGTATCTGCTGCATCGGTTGTGGGACTGGCTGGTCGTCGGCCGACCCTTTCCCGGTCGCAAATAAATCCACATGCCCAGTTTCAGGATTTCAGGATACAAGGAGACAAAGAATGAGTCAGGGTCCGGTATTTCATAATTTTGATGAGGCCCCCACACACGTCGCCCCCTTCAGCCACGCAGTGGAGGTCGACGGGTGGATTCAGTTAACGGGACAGATGCCAACGGACCCCCACGATGACAGCGCGCCGTTGCCTGAGGGAGTCCAGGCGCAGACGCGCCGTGTCATGGACAATCTGATCATTGTGCTGGAGGGCCTGGGTCTGGATCTTTCGCACGTGCTGTCGTGCCGGGTCTACCTGACCGAGTTCGCGCGCGATTATGAAGTCATGAACCAGACTTACCGCGCTTACTTTGCTGCGGGACGGTTGCCCGCGCGCACCTGTATTGGGGTCACAGGGCTCGCCCGTGAAGCACTCGTTGAAATTGATATGGTGGCCAGGCGGTCGGGATAGATCTTTTTGGAAGCTGATGTTGCGAGACTGAACAGACGAGCTTGTTCGATGATCGGGTTATCGCCGCGCGGCGGTTATCATCAGTGCACTGAGTACCAGATACCAGAACAGCGTCCACCACGGCATCGAAAGACCAAGGAAGGTCCATGAGACATCGGCACATTCTCCAGATCCTGCGAGCGCTTTTTGCAGTGCATCCGCTAAAGGCATGTTTGACAACATGAACTCCAGCCCGGGTCCACATTCAGGTATCTGATCTGCGGGCAGGTTTTGCAGATAGATGTGCCGGCCGGCAACAGCCGCTCCGAGAATTCCAGCGAGTGCTGCGAGCGCAGCATAGATCTTGCGTCCATAACCGATCGGGTTATGTATTGCCCCGATGAGCGCGATGAGACCCAGGGACATAAAGGCGATTCGCTGAAAAATACACAGCGGGCAGGGATCGAGAAATTCCCGATACTGCAGCCAGTAGCCAAACCCCAACAGACCTGCACACGCAACAAAGGCGACGAGACTTGCCAGACGAAAAAGAGACGATGTTGAGGTCATAGAGAAACGCTCATTGCAGCATCATCAAGTGGATGTTATCTGACATGAGACCAGAGCCTTACGAAACTCTACCCGCTCTGGTGTGGCATAAAGATGAAGTTTTGTTCACATTACAGCTTGCGATGTCTTTGTGACGGACTGAAGACGCACATCGCTTTGAGAATCTGATCGTTGGTGGCATGATGCTTTTTTATCCTGTCATCCTGTCA
>DLPX01000003.1:38508-56224 GCA_002477475.1 Proteobacteria bacterium UBA7447 | reverse complement strand
ATCCTGTCATCCTGTCAGGTCATACAAAAGCCCGTCTCGTACAAGATGTGCCGCAATGACTTTTTAAATTGATGACGTAATTCCACATCAACTAACGATATTATGCTGGAAGTCAGAAAAACTTTCGCGCTGGGTTTCGCCCTCATGTTGTACTGCGGTCTCGCGTGGGGTTTGCCCGAATGCAAGGTGCCCCAGGGTTTGAATTCGGACGATGAGACCAACTACTGCATGATCCATACCTTCCGCAACGCCTGCCTGATGCGCAAGGGATATGACCTCAGCGGGGAGAACTGGACCGTGATGGTGTCAGACTATGAAGACTGCACGATCAGGGGCTGTGAGCAGTATCTGAAAGAGGCCGGCCGCCTGTCCGAAGCGCTGTTCGAAAAAGCCTGTAACTTTGTTCAGTTTGATCGCGGCAAATAAGCGAAATCGGTAATCAGGTTCGCAGATAGGAAGCGCCGTTGACGTCAATGACCGTTCCGGTCGAAAACTCGGCACCGGAAGAGGCGAGAAACAGCACCGCGTGAGCCACTTCTTCTGGTTTTGCCACCCGCCCCAGGGGGCTTTGGTTCCGTACCGCATCGCCCCCGGGTCCATCGAGGACTGCGCTCGCCATGTCGGTCTCAACAAATCCCGGTGCCACCGCCCCGACAAAAATGCCCAGAGGGGCGAGTTGTTGCGCAAGTGATTGGGTCAGCGCGTTAAGGCCAGCCTTGCTGGCGCCATAGGCAGGACAGTGCGGCTCCCCGCGAAAGGCACCGCGCGAGCTGATGTTCACGATCCTGCCACCGCCGGATTCACGCATATGCCGGACCGCGTGCCAGCAGAGGTTTGCTGGCCCCACGAGATTCACCGCGAGTGTCCTCTGCCAATGGTGTTGCCAGTCCTCGTAGGACACCTCGTCTACTGGATGTGCCTCAAAGATGCCGGCATTGTTTACGAGGATATCGATACCTCCCATTTCATAAATGGCCTCATCGACGAGCCGTTGGGCTGCGTCGGGGTCCGCGACATCGCCGGCACAGAGGATATGACCTGTCCCGGGCAGTTCGGCAAGGGTGGCTTGGGCGGCCTTGAGGTTGGATTGGTAATGCACCGCTACCTGTGCGCCCGTGCCAGCAAACTGAAGCGCGATGGCGCGGCCGATTCCCCGGGACGCGCCGGTCACCAGGACTTTCTTTTCATCAAAGCGCATCGGCTAAGAGTAGCGCAAGTGGTTATTCGGGAGAAGGGCGTGCGCGCGTCTTTTGTGCGGTGAGCCATCCGCCCGCGATAATCGCGATGACTCCGAGGGTGGCAAGACCGTCCAGTGTGTCACCCCAGAAGACGTAACCCAGAATGACGGCAAACGGGATGGCCGTGAAGAAAAAGGGCGCGATAAAGGTAATTTCTCCAAGGCGCACCGCCATGATCATCAGAGGAAAAGCGGTACTCACCAGCAGGGCAGAGACCAACATGCCTCCCGCCATCCTCCAGCCAAAAGATTGCCATTCAAAGACGCTGACAACTCCGGCACCGACGGCAACGACCAGAACGGTAATGAAGGCAATCTGCAGGGGGTGAGCCGAAGGCTCAATAAAGCGGGTGGAGATCTCCCGCAACGCACTCGCCGCCGCAGTCGCGACGGGCAGCAGCAGTAACAGACTCCACTCCGTTCCCCACGGGCGGGTAACGCACAGTACTCCGATAAACCCGACCAGGACCGATATCCAGCGCCACAGCGAATTGGCTTCGCGCAGAATGACGATGCCGAGCAGCGTAACCATAATGGGTGAGGTCCAGGCGAGTGCGGCAGCGGTCGGCAGTGCGATGAACTGCAGTCCGAAAAGCCACAGGCTGGTCGAGAGCAATTCGCATCCGCCCCGTATGAGCGGCCAGGGCTGTCTGAGACTCGGCAGAGGAATGCGCTGATTGTTAAGTACCAGCGCGATGCCCAGAATCTGCAGTATCACCAGCGCCCGCACGAAGATGAACTGCGACGGCTTGATTTCCTCGAGCAACCCCTTGACCAGCGCATCGCTGGCAGTGATTGCGGCCATGGCGAGTACTATGGCACCCGCGGCCCTGGCATTGTGTCGAGTTGGTGTCACCATGGTGGCGGCCTACTCTAAAGAGGATAGGGCCTTGCGGCCACCCGATCGGATCTCCCTAGCGCATACGGGCGGACCTTTGAGTGTGTCTTGATGACGGCCCATTCACGGGCCAAAGATCACAGTAAGCTGGTAAATTAAACTCCGGAGAACGCCATGTTGAAGAAACTGATTCGTACACTAGGACTGGTTTTGGTGCTGTCGCCGATGACCGCTGTATCGGCGGATAGCCCGGCCAGTGCAGATGCCGAGTTGATGCAGGGAGTTATCAGCCGTCAGCTGGACGCTTTTGCCCGCGGCGACGCATCGACCGCGTATGCCCAGGCCTCGCCCGTGATTCAGGCCAAATTTGAGAACGAGGACATCTTCATGGCGATGGTTCGCCAGGGATATGGCGTACTGATTCAGCCCCAGCGAGTCGAATTTCTGGGCCCAAAGGAAACGTCGAACGGGCCGGTGTTTGGGGTGCAGGTTTATGCACAGGACGGCAGTTCGTGGATTGCGGCTTATCAGATGGTGCGTGACCAGGCCGAGAACTGGAGAATCAACGGTTGTCAGCTGATGCGCGTTGCGGGACAGGCAATCTAGGGCTCAATCGTTTTCGCGACGGGTGTGGACCGAGCAGGGCGCATCAGCGCCATTGTCGACGACGGTAAACACAATAGGCTGACAGCAGACTTCACAATCCTCAACGTACTGCGCTTCATGCTCGCTGGGATCCACCAGCGCAGTAAATGCCTCACCGCAGTAGGGGCACTCAACCAGATGTTCATCAAGATTCATGGGCAGGATATTCTGCCCGATTTAGCGCAAAATAAAAGATAACCAAAATAGTCACAGCGTTGCCTGGGTAACAACAGCCTTGGGTATGCTGTGGCGTTTCAAAGCCAAGGAGAATAGGAATGGACTACACCGAGATGGCGTGCGAAGCCTGCCGGACGGGCGCGCCGCCGGCGAGCGATAGTGAACTCGAGAAGTTTCTTCAGCAAAGCCCAGACTGGCAGCGGCTGGTGATTGATGATGAGCCGAGGCTGCGGCGGGTCTACCGCTTTGACAATTTCGCGTCGGCGCTTGCCTTTACCAACGCCGTCGGCGAGATCGCCGAAGCTGAAGGTCATCACCCGGCGCTGCTGACCGAGTGGGGAAGAGTGACGGTGGACTGGTGGACACACAAGATCCGCGACATCCACCTCAATGACCTGATTCTCGCTGCCCGCAGCGATGCGCTCTATCAGGCAAAAGCGTAAAGCGGACGACTGCTTTGGATCGTACGGAGCGTTTCTACACCATTGACCGGCTGCTGCGCTCGCGCCAGGGAACCACACTGCGGGCCATGATGGAAGCCATGGAGGTATCTCGAGCGACGGTACGCCGCGATCTTGAATACATGCGCGATCGTCTGGCGGCGCCCATACTCTGGGATAACGAGTCGCGTTGCTACCGATATGACAACGATTCGCAGGGGGAGGAGGAAGATCGCTACGCGCTGCCGGGCTTATGGTTCAACGCCTCCGAGGTGCATGCGTTGCTCACGATGGAGCATCTGCTCTCGAGTCTGCAGCCGGGCCTGCTGGGTCCGCATATCGAGCCGCTGAGAAGCCGTATCCGCAGGTTGCTCGACACCGGTGACCACCCGCCCGAAGAAGTAACTCGTCGTATCCGAGTGCTCCATATGGCGGCGCGTCAAGCAGACAGGGAGGTCTTCGGTGTCATCTCACACGCTCTGCTGCGTCGTCACCGGCTGGAGTTGGAGCACCTCAACCGGCGCTCCGGCGAAGTCACGCGGCGTACCGTTTCACCCCAACGCCTCGCGCATTATCGGGATAACTGGTATCTCGACAGCTGGTGCCACCTGCGCAAAGGGCTCAGAAGTTTTGCGGTTGATGCAATCCAGTCGGCAGAGCTTGTTGAGCACCCCAAGGCCAAGCACGTCACCGAGGCTGAACTGGAAAAGGTACTGGGTACCGGTTACGGCATTTTCGCCGGAGAGGATACTAAAGAAGCGGTGCTGAAGTTCTCACCAGAGGCAGCCCGCTGGGTGGCTCGTGAGAAATGGCATTCTCGTCAGCATGGGGTATTCGGAGAAGACGGCAGTTACACACTGACCATTCCTTATGCGGATGAAACGGAGCTGGTGATGGATATCATGCGCCACGGTGCCGACGTTGAGGTCCTGGCGCCCGACAGCCTGCGTCGGGCCGTGCATCGCAGGCTGGGTGACGCTGCCTCGCAATACGGCGACTGAAGGCTTGCAGCCGGGCGACTCTTCGCCAGCAGGCCTGTCAGGCAATCTCCGGGGCATCGCGTGGATGCTGCTGACGGGAATGCTGTTTGTCGGTGTGACCGTCGCGGTGCGCTATCTCGGCACTAGCATGAACCCGGTTCAGGCAGCATTCATTCGATACTGCTTCGGCATTGTGCTGATCCTGCCGCTACTTTCGCGGGCAGGGGTCATGTCGCTGGACCGCGATCGTTTGGGATTCCATGCCCTGCGCGGGCTGGTGCACGGCGGCGGCGTGATACTGTGGTTTCTGGCGATGAGTCGAATTCCCATTTCGGAAGTGACGGCGCTGGGTTTCACGACACCGATCTTCGTCACCCTGGGGGCTGCCGTATTCCTGAGTGAACGCCTGAAGCCTTATCGGGTCGCCGCGGTCCTGCTCGGATTTATCGGCGCATTGCTTATCCTGCGGCCGGGACTGCGGGTGATCGATATCGGGGCGTTAGCCCAGTTGGGCGCTGCGCCGCTGTTTGCCTGTTCTTACCTGATGGCGAAGTCTGCTACCCGCCGCGAGGCCAGTTCCATGATTGTGATCCTGTTGTCGGTGTTCTGCACCCTGACGCTCGCTTTGCCGGCGCTCATGGTCTGGCGGACGCCCACCCTTGAGGAGTTGCTGCTGCTGGGGCTGACGGCACTGCTGGCCACCTCAGGGCACTACTGCATGACGCGGGCGCTTGAGGCGGCAGAGGTTTCCGCGGTGCAGCCCTTTACCTTCCTGCAACTGGTCTGGGCAACCATTTTGGGACTCATCCTATTTGATGAGCATCCTGATGTCTGGATCTGGATCGGGGGAGCCGTGATCGTCGCTTCGGCCACCTGGATGGCCCAACAGGAAGTGCGTTCGATACGCCAGAAAAGCAAGACGCGGTAGACTGAAAGCCCGACTGCCTGCACGCGAGGCAGATACTGCCGCTGACGGGCTCACCCCATGAGACGCCCACAGGCGATAATTGCCTAGATGGTTTCCCCCGCAAAGTTGCTCTCCTGAGCGGCAGTCGATGCTGCATCTGCACCACGCCAATCGTCTGGAGGACCTGGCCGAAAAACTTCGGCGCAATCTCGAAACCCCCCTTGGCGAAGTACTTAAACCGGAGATCATCGTGGTTCCCGGCACGGCGATCAGCGAGTGGCTGACGATTCACCTCGCCGCAACAACCGGCATCAGCGCCAATATGCAATGGCTGTCGCCGGCGAGACTCCTTTGGCAGATTTTTCGCGACACCTTGGCGGAGGTCCCCGACGCCAACGCCTTTTCGGCCGATGTCCTCACGTGGCGTGTGCTGCCGGTACTTGAAGAGGAGGATTTCGTGTCACGCCATCCGGCGTTGTCGCGTTACCTTCGGGACAGCAGCGAACTGCAGCGTTGGCAGCTTGCCCAGCAGATGGGTCTCCTTTATGAGCAGTATCTGGTCTTTCGACCCGACTGGATTCTCGATTGGGAGCGCGGTCCGGCGGCACACTGGCAGGGCGCCTTGTGGCAACGCCTCATCAGCGAAGGGGATACCCGTCATTGGTTGAGATGGCGTGATGCGTTGTTTGAGCGCCTTTCCGACGGATCAATCGATGAAGGGGTGTTGCCCGAGCGGTTATCGCTCTTTGCCCTGACGGGACTGTCACCCGCATTTCTCGAATTCGTTGCCACTGTCGCCCGGCATACCCAGATCCACCTGTATCACCTCAATTTCAGCGAGGGTTATTGGGCCGAGATCGTGAGTGACCGTGAGCGCGCCCGGCTGCTGGCCGTGCAGGGGGAAGCAGCAGATGCCTATCTGGATCAGGGTAACCGCCTGCTGGCCTCGATGGGGCGGCTGGGCCGCGAAACACTGGGGCAGTTGATTGGTCTGGACGCTATTGAGTCGGAGACCTATCAGGTACCCGGCCGCCACACGCTGCTGGGTGTGATCCAGTCGGATATGACGGAACTGCTTGACAGTCGTACGATACCGCCGCCGGAACTCGCCGCTGATGACCGTTCGATCGAGGTGCATGTCTGTCATGGCCCGATGCGCGAGGTCGAGGCGGTGCACGACCAGCTGCTGGATGCCTTTGAGCGCGATCCCAGCCTTACGCCGGCCGATGTCCGGGTGTTCATCCCGAGGCTGGAGGACTATGCGCCGTTGATCGAAGCGGTCTTCGGCTCGGCGACCGGAGCTCGATACATTCCTTTCGCGCTCGCCGAACATGCTCTTTCGGATCAGGGGGCTCTGGCGCAGGGATTTCTTGCCTTGCTTCGCTTGCCCCAGGGCCGACTCGATGCCCGCGAGGTCAGTGCACTGTTGGATCTGCCCATGCTGCAACGGAGATTTGCCCTGACCCAAACCGATGTGGAGCAGATCCTGAACTGGATAGAGACGCTCGGCATCCACTGGGGCGTGGACGAGCAAGAGCTTGAGTCCCTGGCGGTCTCGGTCAATCCTGAGCACACCTGGCGCGGGGGCACCGATCGCCTGCTGATGGGTTTTGCGTTGGGCGAGACGGATTCGGTCTACGGTGGATACCTTCCCGTGCTGCCTGGGGATTCGTCGCTGGCCGAGCTGCTCGGCCGATGGCGGGGATTTCTCGAGCAGGTGATTTCACTTCGCGAGACGTTGTCCGGGTCGTATTCCCTGTCACGCTGGATAACGATCTGCCATCAGATCCTGGATCACTTTTTTGCGCCGGATGAGGCTGAGATGGACAACGTGGTGCGGCTTCGTCAGCGTCTTGCAAGGCTCGCAAGTGACGGCGCGATTGCGCAGTTTGTGGGTCCGCTGTCTTTGCCGGTCCTGCGTGATGCCGTTGAGCGGCGTATCGGCGATGCCGTGGGCGGGCGTTTCATGAGTGGTGGGGTTACTTTTGCAACGCTGGCTCACGGCCGTTGCGTTCCGGCGCGCCTGATCTGTCTGCTGGGGATGAATGGCGATCACTTCCCGGGTCGAGAAAGGGTGCGCGGCCTCGATCAGATGAGTCTTGCGCCTCGTGTGGGGGATCGGCTCCGGCGCGATGAGGATCGACTGGCGTTTTTGGAAGCACTGAACAGTGCCCGCTCTGCGCTTTATATCAGTTACACCGGAGCAAGCGCCCGAGACGACACCCCGCAGCCGCCGTCCGTCGTGGTCAGTGAACTGCTGGAGGAGATTGAGGCGCTGACCCAAGATTCCAGCCGGTCTGAAAAATTGACGGTGCGTCATCCGCTACAGCCCTTTAGCGAACGGTATTTTGATCGTTCGTCAGGGCTTTTCAGTTATGCCGAGGAGATGGTGGCCCCTGAAATGATCTCGATACAGGACACAACTCCCCTTTTTGGATCGAAACTGGAGGCGCCGCAACCGGGGGATCTTTCGTTGGATCGGCTGGTAGATTTTCTGGCGAACCCCGCCCGGGTGCTGCTAAAGGGTCGCCTCAATATCTCTGTCGAACCGGGCGCCACTCTCTTGTCGGTCCGTGAGCCCATGGTGCTTGACCCTCGCGCACGGCGGGCGCTTGAGCGCGATGCGCTCGTTGCGCAATTGTCGGGAGAGGAACGCGAGCCCTTTATTGAGCGGTCCCGTCTTGGGGGCACGCTGCCGTCGGGCACGCCAGGTGTGCTTGCTGCCCAGCAGGCGTGGACTCGGGTCACCCCGGTAACGGAGCATCTTGCACCGTTGCTGGATCACGAATCCTGCCAAACGGTAGCGATTGAAACAGTCCTCGAAGGATGGCGCCTGCATGGGTTACTTGAGAATGTCCGGTCCAACGGACAGGTCCTGTGGTCGGTCGATGCGCTGAGCCCCTGGTTCATGCTAAGGGCGTGGTGTGCGCATCTTTTGCTGAATACGGATTCGGGCGCCCCGTCTCACGAGACGCATCTTGTTGATGCCATAGGGGTGATTCGTTTCCCTGAGCAGGAAGATGCCGTTGAAACGCTGGGCGGCCTCATTAAGGTCTATCGTGAGGGGTTATGCCGGCCGGTGGCGTTTTTTCCAAGAAGTGCCTGGGATTATGTGTCGGCAACGAAAAATCCGCTCGCCAAGGCGCAAAGAACCTGGATGGGATCTGAGTATGCGGCAGCAGCGCGAGAGTCTGCAGATCCGTTTTTTGCTTTGGCATTTCGTGATCGACTGGAGACGGCACTGGACGATGAATTCGAAGGGCTTGCGGCGCAGGTATTCGGGACGCCGGCACGGCTGGTGAAAGAGGCGCGCGGATGATGACACGACCGCTCGATCCGTTTGGCGTTCCGCTCCAGGGTGTCAACCTGGTAGAAGCGGCCGCCGGCACGGGGAAGACCTGGACCATCACCGCGCTTTATCTGCGCCTGCTACTGGAACAGGATTTGCCAGTCGCGAGAATCCTGGTGGTGACCTATACCCGGGCGGCGACGGGGGAGTTGCGGCAAAGATTGCGCGACGCACTGGTAGCCGCTCTGGAGGCGTTCGGCCATCCAGAGGCCTGTGCTGATCCGATGATTGCGCCGCTTCTTGAAGCAGGCTATGACAGACAGGTAGCGGTCCGCAAACTGCGTTGCGCGGTTGCTGATTTTGATCAGGCTGCGGTATTCACCATCCACGCTTTCTGTGAGCGGGTCCTCGGCGACAGCGCCTTTCAGAGCGGCATGGCCCTTGAGACAGAACTTGTCCCCGATGACGGGCCGCTGTTGGCCGAGGTCGTCGACGACCTGTGGCGCAAAGCCATTTATCCGGCCAGCGCCTGTTGGGTGAACTGGCTGTCAAGCCAAGAGAAGTTGCGCAGTGCAGACGATCTTCGCGAGCGCCTGAACCCGCTTGTCGGGAAGCCCTTTATCAGCATATCGATTCCTTCAGACGCCGAAGACCTCGACGTGCGGGAAGATGCCCTGACGAGGGCTTTTTGTGAGGCAGCGGCGTGCTGGGACGCTCATCGGGATGAGGTCAGTGCGTTGCTGACCGACCCTGCATCAGGGCTTCATCGGAACCGGTACCGGCTGAAGAGCATGCCGGTCTGGATCAGCGGGTTCGACGCCATCTTTCCCCAACCCTTCGCCGACATCGGCAGGCTGGAGGATGCTCCGGGTGTGAGAAAACTCACAAGCACGACCTTGTCTGAACCAGGCGCGGTCAAGAAAGGCGCATCAGCACCTGAGCACGCGTTCTTCGATTGCCTGGACATCCTGGTGTCTCATTTGGATGCCTATGATGAAGCTGCGCGGTCTCACTTCATTAAATGGCTTCATGACATGCGGCTGAGCGCAGATGCCGGACAGCGGGCGCTAAAGACACAGCGCGGCGTGCAGGCCTACGATGATCTGCTGCTCAATCTGAACGCGGCACTTTCGTCAGATACCGACGGCGCATTGATCAACCGAGTCCGTGCCGACTATCCGGCCGCGCTCCTTGATGAATTTCAGGATACCGATCCCGTGCAGTATGAGATCTTCCGCACCCTCTATGGCGATGGGCGTCAGCCGGTGTTCATGGTGGGAGATCCCAAGCAAGCGATTTACTCATTCCGGGGCGCAGATATTTTTGCTTACCTCAAGGCGCGTCAGAACGCGACGGCGCTTTACACCCTGGACACCAATCACCGCGCCACCAAGGGCCTCGTGACGGCGGTCAATACTCTGTTTTCCTGGTGCGGACGGGAAAACAGTTTTGTCTATGACGCCATCCCGTTTGCGGACGCCGTGTCGGCGGGCAGCGCACCGGCGCTGAACGACCCGCATTGCGATGCGTCGATGGTGGTCTGGACACTGGATCGGAAAGATCCCGAGGGCACCATCACCAAAGGCGTCGCCCGGGCGCAAGGCAGCGCGGCAGTCGCTGGCGAAATCCGGCGTTTGTATGATGCGGGGGCGACGCTGGGCGATGAGCGACTTCGTCCCCAAGACATAGCGGTGCTTGTGCGCAATCATGTTGAGGGGATCACGGTGCAGAACGCGCTGAGTGCCTCCGGGATTCCGAGCGTGCGCCAGGGGCACGAAAGCGTCTTCGACACCTTCGAGGCAATGGAGCTTGAGCGCCTTCTTCAGGCGGTGGCCCAACCGCGGCGCGAGCCCGTTTTGCGCAGCGCCCTGGTCACAGACCTGATGGGTTTGGATGTCTCGCAGTTGCTAGTGCTTGAAACGAATGCGGGTGAATGGGATGCCTGGCTCGCCCGCTTTCATCGTTGGCATGAGCGTTGGCGGCAAAACGGATTCATGCGGATGTTTCGCGAGTTGGTGAGTGAGTGCGAGGTGCTGCCGCGCCTGGCGCGCTTCGCTGATGGCGAGCGCCGCCTGACCAATCTCTTGCACTTGGCCGAATGTGTCGCTGCCGGTGCCTCCCGTCATACGGACATCCCGGCTGCACTGAACTGGTTTTCCACGATGCGCCAGGATCCCTTGGAGGCGGAAGAATCGACTCTGTTGCGTCTGGAGAGTGACGACAACCGTGTGCGGATCGTAACGATCCATGCCAGCAAGGGTCTGCAATATCCGGTGGTATTCGTCCCCTTTGCCTGGGAGGGCACGCTGAAATCCCAGCAGGCGTCGAGCGTGTTTTTCCATGATGCCTCGGACCACAACAGTCTTTGGGTGGATTTTGGTTCGGAGCTTTTCAAGACCCACCGGGCGCGTGCTGAAGAGGAGGAACTCGCCGAGAATCTGAGACTGTTGTATGTCGCGCTGACCCGGGCACAAAGCCGCTGTTATCTGACTTACGGCGCGGTGAACGGAGCCGCCACTTCTGCGCTGTCGTGGTTGCTGCACCGCGCTGCACAAGAAGAAAAGGCAGATGACACGGGTTTGGCTGGTCATCTGGCGAATCATTTCAAAACCCTGTCTGACAAAGATCTGGGTGATACGCTCCAGGCGCTCGTGAAGACATCGGATGGGGTCATCGGCATGCAGCGCCTGCCCGAGCCTATGGGGACTGTCCGAAAGGAGGGCCAGGCAAAACCGCGAAGGCTGAAAGCGCGACAGCCGTCGCGCCACGTCAGCCGAAGTTGGCAGATGGGCAGTTTCAGTTCACTGTCCACGGGACACGACAGCACGCTGCCCGACCATGATCGTCAGGTCCAACGAGGTCCTATGGAAGGGGGGCAGGATTTCTTCTCGTTTCCCCGCGGTGCGCGGGCGGGTACCTGCCTGCACCGGATCTTTGAGCTGATCGATTTTCGCGAGGCATCAGCAACGGGACACGATGAGACCGTTGGCCAGGTATTGGGCGAGTATGGGTTTGAGGATTACTGGCGACCTGTGATCACCCGCATGCTACAGCAGGTATTGGACGTCCCGCTCAATGACCAGGGTCTGCGACTCGCGAGCCTCGCCCGGCGTGACCGGGTGGATGAGATGGCCTTTTGTTACCCCGCCAATGATCTCGATGGTCTTCGATGGCGCGACGCCCTGTCGCGGCATACCAAAGGGCTGCATCCGGCGATCGACACCACATTCGATGGCAACAGTTTTGATGCCCTGACGGGTTTCATGCGTGGTTTTATTGATTTGGTATTTGTCCATGACGGAAAGTTTTTCCTCGCCGATTACAAGTCCAACTATCTTGGTCCGGATTTTTCCGACTACACCTGCAAGGCGCTTGAAACCGCCATGCGCCAGTCAGCGTATACCCTGCAGTACCTGATCTATAGCGTTGCTTTGCACAGGTGGCTTGGGACGCGGTTATCGGACTACCGGTATGAGCAACACTTTGGCGGAGTGTTTTACCTTTTCCTCCGTGGAATGCATCCCGCCCATCCGCACAGCGGCGTCTTTTTTGACAGACCACAACATTTGCTGATTGAAGATCTTGATGCGCTGATGGGAGGTCGTGCATGAGCGGGGTCATCACTGCGCTGCAAAAGGCAAGCCGTGCCGGCGCGCTTTCAGAGACCGCCGTGCAGTTCTCTGGATTACTGGAAAGACAGGATCCCGAAGCGGATCCGTCTGTGCTGCTGGCGGGTGCGCTTGCGGCTGAACGTGCTCTTGCGGGAGATGTCTGTATTGATCTCGCCAGTATCGCGGGCAGCATCTCATGGAAAGGCGACTCAGATGGCGATCTGGCGGCACCGGATTTTTCAATCTGGCAGAAGGCGCTCTGGCGTTGTTCGCTGGTGGGTGATGGCGGGCGCCTGTCCCCACTGGTGCTGACGGACGATGGGCGGCTCTATTTGTATCGCTACTATGCGCTTGAGTGCCGGTTGGCGGAGGCTATTGGCAGGCATGCCCGGCGGGTGAGTCACTCGGTTGATGCGCTCTCCCTTACCGAAGGGCTGGACACATTCTTTTCTGATGATCCGGGTTCGGCCGATCAGCGTGCCGCCGCCGCCAAGGCGGTCGATCAGCATCTGCTGGTGATCAGCGGTGGGCCCGGCACGGGCAAAACGGCAACCGTCGTACGTATTCTGGCCCTGGTGCAGCAACTCACTTCGATACGTCCCGAACGGATCCTGCTCTGTGCCCCGACCGGTAAGGCCGCTGCCCGAATGCGCGAGGTGCTTGCGAGTGCGGTAGAGATGCTGCCCGAAGCCCTGCAGCGGGTGCCCCAGCCGGTGACCATTCATCGGTTGCTGGGCGTAAGACCCAGCCAGCGTCCCCGATATGATGCCGCGCGACCACTGCCCTGCGATCTTTTGGTTCTTGATGAAGCATCCATGGTCGACCTGTCGCTGATGACGAGTCTGTTCGATGCCACACCGCAAGAGGCTCGTCTGATCCTTTTGGGCGATCGGGATCAGTTGTCGTCGGTCGAGGCAGGCGCGGTACTTGGTGACATTTGCCAGGCAGCGGATCAGGGGACGCTGCCCGAGGCCCTTATCACCCTCAGGCACAACTGGCGTTTTTCATCGGCAAGCGCTCTGGGCGGCTTTGCGAGCGCGGTGAGAGAGGGCGATATTCCTCAAGTGATGACGTTGCTTGAAAGCGCAGACCCATCGGGGTTGGAGTTCGTTGCGATGCCGGATGCGTCCGGCATCGATACGCTGCTCGCCGATCGGATCATTCCGCACTTTGCAGACCTTGAGCGGTTGGCACATGAAGGCGCGCCTGCTGAAACACTTCTTGCCTGGCGTGATGAGGTGATGGTGCTCTGTGCCCACCGCCACGGGCCGCGGGGAGTGGGCGATATCAATATGCGCATTCAGGCCGGCCTGCGTCGTGCACCAAGACCCTCATCAGATGGGGTTGCATTTGTGGGGATGCCATTGATCGTCATGCGCAACGACTCATTACTGGGACTCTATAACGGAGACATCGGAATCGTGGTGCCGGATCGCGATCATCCAGGCGGTATGCAGGCGGTTTTTCAGGATGCCCTGGGTGAGATTCGCGCAATCAGTCTCAGTCGATTGCCCGAGTACGAGGCGGCGTTTGCCTTTACCGTCCATAAAGCCCAGGGCTCACAGTCGTCTTCCGTGACGCTTATCCTGCCTGAGAAAGTGTCGCCGATTCTTTCTCGTGAGCTCGTTTACACTGGCGCTACCCGTGCGCAAGCCTCGCTTCAGGTTTGGGGCAGTCCCGAGGTACTGAGCGCCGCGATTGAGCGAAGCGCCCGGCGGCCCACCGGTCTTGCCAAGCGGTTGCAAAGGAGAGAAATGATTTGTCCCTGACAAGATATCGTATTGGCGAGATGCCGGGCACGCCGACCGTCACCGACGACATGATGCTGCTGACAGCGCTGTATGGGTTCGGGGTTGGCATCCTGCTGACCTTTCTCGCAAAACGGCTGCGCCAGCGCTGGATGATTTTCTGGGGCAGCGGGTTGTCCGTTTTGAGCCTTGGCTACCTGCTGGCGGACTGGGTGGGTTGGCTTTAGATTCAGGGAGGCGCCTGTCGCTAACCACCGGCTTACCCGTATGACGCTTTTCTGATGATTCCTCTGCACGACGACAACCCCACTCGTATTACGCCGGTGGTGACGATTGCCCTGATCGGCCTTTGTGTCATGGCTTTTCTTTGGCAGTTGTCACTGGGCCCGCGTCAGGAAGCGGCGATCTATGCGTTGGGGGTCATTCCCGCCGTCATCCTGGACCATGCGCGGCTGGTATCGCACCTCGAATGGGTGGACCCGATGCTGACGCCGTTTACGTCGATGTTCCTGCACGGTGGATTCATGCACCTGGGCGGCAACATGCTGTACCTGTGGATTTTTGGTAACAACATCGAAGATGCCATGGGGCACGGCCGGTTTATTGTCTTTTATTTGATTTGCGGAGTCGCGGCTGTGTTTGCGCAAGCGCTGCCCGATCCAGAGTCGACTATTCCGATGATTGGCGCGAGCGGGGCGATCTCCGGGGTGTTGGGCGCGTATCTGCTCCTGTTTCCCCATGCCAGGGTGCTGGTGGCGATTCCGTTAGGCTTTTATATCCACACGATGTCACTTAAAGCCGGTATCGTGTTGATGATATGGTTCGGTATGCAGATCTTCAGTTCATTGGCAGCCGGTGATGGTCCGGGGGTCGCCTGGTTCGCCCACATCGGGGGCTTTGTCGCAGGGGTCGTGTTGATACCGCTTTTTAAATATCCGCATGTGCGTCTGTTGGCGCCCGCCCGAACCGGCGGGCGCAGGCGCTGAGACGATGGCAGCACCTGCTCCGGAATATCTTTTTGATCCGTCGGACAAGCCGGCGCTGCCGCTGCATGATGTGCCGCTGATCGTTGCCACGGATGAGAGCGTGCGGGGTTATGGCGCGCTGGTAGAGCATCCCGATGATATTGAGATCGAGATTGTCCGCTGGCCAGCCACCGGGTGGCGGCAGGTGGATGAAGACAGCGGCGATGAGGCGGGCTGGGTGGAGGGCACATTCCACGGTGAATGGCGGGGGGATGTTCTTTTTGGGAGAAACGACGCCGTGTCAGGTCACTACGTGCTGGGCTGGTCGACCACCGACCCCGCGGCTTCGTGCACCGATCGGCAGACGGCCCGCCGCGAAAAGGTAGTGTTGTGGCACCTCAACTATCACCCGGACGGCGGCCAGTTATTTTTTCCCAAAGACAAGAGCCCCTTCGTGGTGCCGGTCGCATTACCGGGAGATGATCTTGCCGTGGAGCAGGTGATTGCCTTTTGGTGTGACGGCAGCCGGGGCCTTTATATCCATCCGGGTATCTGGCACGACGGTATTTTCCCCGTGTCGGATCACCAGCGTTTCCTTGACCGCCAGGGCAGAGTCCACGCGCGGGTCAGTTGTGACCTCGCTTTGGAGTTTGGTCTTTATCTTTGCGTGCCGTTGACAGCACCTTGAGAGGGCCTGCCGGATTCTTGTCAGGCGTTTTGTCTCTTGCTGGGGCTGAGTGACAGGTAGATGCCGACACCGATAATGAGTGTGATACCGGCGACGGCCCACCGGTTTGGAATATCGCCGAACAGCCAATAGCCGAGCAGCACCTGCATGACGATTTCCGTATACAGAAAGGGCGCCAGCAAAGAAGC
Organism: Proteobacteria bacterium UBA7447; assembly: GCA_002477475.1. GTDB lineage: Bacteria > Pseudomonadota > Gammaproteobacteria > Arenicellales > UBA868 > UBA868. Next base: position 40,511 of record DLPX01000003.1, on the reverse strand, counting down.
CTCGGCATAGTGGAAGGCACGAATCAGGAGCAGGTGACCGCTGGCACCGATGACACCGAGTGCGACCATCATTACAAAGTCCATAGGTGAGGGCGTCACCCAGATAAAAGGAACCAGAACGCTCATCACGACAAAGCCGCCGACACCCTGCCATGCCAGCATGACGAGCGGCGGGGTGTTGCCGCTGAGATGTCGGGTTGAAAGAAAGTACAGCGCAAAAAAGAATGCGGCAGCGAGTGCGAACAGGCTCTCCCATTGAAAGTTGCCGAATCCCGGCTGGACAATCAGCAATACCCCGCCCAGGCCAATCATGGCAGCAATGAGTCTTCCGGGCGGCACCTTTTCTTTCAGGAGCACGGCCGAGAGGATGACGATGATGACGGCGTCAAAAAAGATCAACGCGATGGCGTCAGCGAGCGGGATGGTGCGGATGGCGGCAAAGAAGAATATTGTTGCGCCCATCAGGCACAGTCCGCGTCCGACCTGCATCATCGGTGCGGGGGCGCTTAGTACTGAGCCGCCGTGCCGCCAGAGAGCGATTGGCAGCACTAACAGGAAATGAAAGAAAAAACGGGCCCAGACGAGCTGCAGCACGGGATAATCACTGCTGAGCATTTTCGCCAGCGCATCCATGAAGGGCACGACAATCATCGCCCCGACCATGAGGGCAATCCCCCGGTTTCTGTGAGAGTCAGAATTCAAGCGCACGGTACCGCCCGTGATGAATGTCGGGCTATTCTGACCCAAACCAAACTGTATCGACAGGTATCATAGTCAGTCCTAACAAATCAGCTTAAGCCGCCCCTGTTGAATGGATAGCAAGACCAGCGATGGGCGCGAGGAATTTTTCTGCCTCTATGGATAACTCCCAACCTCCTCGTGGCGCAGTTGCCGCGGTGGTGACGACCTACCAACCGGATCTGCAGACACTTGAGGCACAGTTTGCGCGGCTGGATGGCCAGGTGGATTCGCTGTTGGTGATCGACAATGGTTCAGCCGACGCGCAGCAGGTAGCGGAACTGGTGGCGAGATATCCCTCAGCCCGGTTTATCGGTGCGACAGAGAACCGCGGCCTGGGTTGGGCTCACAATAAAGGTTTGAAGCGAGCGCTCGATGAGGGTGCTGATGCCGTGCTGCTGCTTGATCAGGACAGTCTTCCCAGCAAGGGTATGGTGGATGCACTGCGGGTTGCTTTAAAAAAACAACGCCAGCAGGGCGTGCAAACCGCTGCGGTCGGCGCCCGATACCTTGGCACAGACCAGGGGCATCCGTCCTATTTCGTGCAGTTTGGCCGACTGCATTTTCGTAGGTGTTTCTGTTCCAGCACCAGCGCATCCAGGCTGATTCGTGCCGATATGCTGATCTCTTCCGGTACCCTTTTCGCGCGGGAGGCACTTGAGGCCGTGGGGTTGATGGATGAGGGGCTATTTATCGATCACCTGGACACAGAATGGTTTCTGCGCGCGGGAGCCCGGGGCTGGCAGTCATTCGGGGTTTGTGATGCGCTGATGGATCATGGACTTGGGGATCGAACCGTGCGCGTCTGGCTTGGCCGGTGGCGCTATCTGCCGGTACATAAGCCGTTTCGCTACTATTACGTGTATCGCAACAGTCTTCTGTTGTGGCGGCGCGACTATCCGAGCCGGCGCTGGAAGTACACCGATATGCTGCGCCTTGCCAAAATGTTCTTTGTCTTTGCGTTTTTCACCGGGCAGCGCCTTAGCAACATGGCCATGATGTTTCGGGGAATCCGTGACGGCCTGTCGGGCAAAACCGGCCGGCTGCCACAGGATTTGCTGCCATAGCCTAATCCCCGCAAAATAGCCCGGTCGGTTTAATGCTGACCTCGTCTGCCCAGCAGGTCTCATAGAGAAAATCTTTAAACCCATGCAGGTTTCGTTCCTTATTCCCGTTTACAACACCGATCCGGCGGTGCTCACGCTGTGCGTGAACAGCGTTCTGAAAGCGGCCGCTGATCATCACCAGGTGGTGATGGTGGATGA
>DLPX01000003.1:22745-38106 GCA_002477475.1 Proteobacteria bacterium UBA7447 | reverse complement strand
CCGACAATGCGGGGGTATCCCACGCGCTTAATGTGGCCGCGACAGAAGCCTCGGGAGATTTTTTGGCGCCGGTAGATCACGATGATGTGGTGGTGAGCCAAGGTTTTTCGCAGATGCTGCGCTGCCTTCGGTATCACCGTGCATCATGGGTTTATTCTGATGAGATTCAGGTTGATGCCAACGGCTTTCTCATCCGCCGGATGTACAAACCCGAGTACAGTCCGCAACTGCTGCGCTCGCTCATGTATATCAATCATCTCCAACTTTTCTCGCAAGAAATTTTTCGCAAAGTGGGCGGGTACCGCGAGGGCTTTGAGGGCAGCCAGGATCATGATCTGGCTCTTCGCATGAGCGAGGCCGTGGAGCCGGTTCACGCCGAGACCATTGCCTATCACTGGCGGATTCTTGAGGAGACCCAGTCGCGCTCCGGAGAGCAGATGGACCTAAAGACGATAGACCACAGCCAGCAGGCGCTACGCGAACATTTTTCGCGTATGGGTCAACCAGCATCTGTAGAGCCCGTCCTGCTGTGCCGTCATCCCGATAGCGAGCCGGAACCGATCGGGGTTTATAAATCCCGTTTAGAGCCCAATGACGCGTTGTCGGTGTCGGTCGTGATTCCCTGTCGCCTTGGTACCCGCAAGGTGGTCGATGGGAAGGAACTGATTTTGCTGGAGCACTGCCTGCAGGCGATTAGTCGATCATTGTCGGCGACAGACGATCGCGTCGCGGGAGGTCATGAAGTACAGATTGTTCTCGTTTTGAATGCGGAAGATGATCTCGCCAAAGCCGAGGAATCGATTCGTCGACATCATCTGGGTGGAATCGCCATTTGTGATGAGCCGGGTTTTGATTTTGCGCGCAAATGCAATTTGGGAGCGCAGAAATCAAGTGGCGATATCTTGGTGTTTCTCAATGACGATACCGAGATGCAGACGTCAGGCTGGCTTCATGACGTGGCATCGCTGCTGGAAGAAGAGGATGTTGCCTGCGTGGGCGGGATGCTGCAGAACGCGGATCGAACCGTGCAGTCCTGCGGCGACAACGTCGGACGTGATTCCGCAGTGCACTACGCACCTCATCCCAATGCCGATAATGTGGGTGATGCTATGCACCGTTATCTTGCTGACCATGAGACCACTTCAGTCAGTGGCGCATTTCTGTGTTGCCGTCGATCGACTTTCGAGGATCTGAATGGATTTTCGGAGGCCTTTCCCAACAGTTTTCAGGACGTGGATTTTTGTCTTCGAGCCCGCGCCCGCGGCATGCGATGCATTACTGCGCCGGGTATCAGACTTCTGCACTTTGAATCTGCCACACGCGATGCCGAAGTAGATTTTTCGACCCTGAGCGCATTGCGTTCGTTTCACGGGCCCGGTCTTGCCGGAAAAGACCGTTACGCACTATGGCGTTATCAGCCGATCTACTTTTCCATTTTTTCCTACAATGGACTCAAGTTTCGTGCTTACCTGCTTGCCCGGATTTTTGTGTTCGCCGCAAGACGCGTGGAAAAAGCTCTGACCACCCACCCCCGCTGCTGGCGCGGCGTGCTGAAGAAAAGCGAATATCGCGTACACTGACGATCAGCCCGAGTGGCAGGCAAAAACAAAACAATAAACCACATCAAAGAACGAAGCAGTAAAAGGGGATATTAATGACTCGCGATCCGCGTTATGACGTGCTGTTCGAGCCCGTGCAGATTGGTCCGGTAACTGCGCGCAACCGTTTCTATCAGGTGCCGCACTGCAACGGCATGGGTCATGCCATGCCGAACAGTGTGGCCGGTATGCGCGCGATGAAAGCCGAGGGCGGTTGGGCTGTGGTGGCAACGGAGGAGTGTGATATCCATGCCTCGAGTGATGTCCTGCCTTACCGGGAGGCCCGGCTGTGGGATCAGGGTGATCAGGACCGTCTTGCGCTCATGACCGAGCGGGTTCACGAGCACGGCGCCCTGGCGGCGGTCGAGCTGGTGCACAGCGGGCATAACGTGTCGAACCGCTATTCGCGCCTGCCTGTGCTTGGTGTCTCGGATTGCGCCGTGAACAGTTTTGATCCGGTTCAGGCCTGTGCCATGACGCGCCGGGATATTGCGGACGTGCGCCGCTGGCATCGCCAAGCCGCTTTGCGTGCCCGGGACGCGGGTTTCGACATCGTTTACGTCTACGCCGGCCACGACCTGTCTCTTCCCATGCACTTCATCAGCCGGCGGCATAACCGGCGCACGGACGAGTACGGCGGCTCACTGGAGAACCGCGTGCGACTGACCCGCGAGTTGCTGGAAGACACCAAAGAAGCAGTCGGTGACCGCTGTGGAGTGGCGATTCGCTTCGCCGTGGATGAGTTGCTGGGCGACGACGGTATCGCCAGTGGAGCAGAGGGCCGGGAAGTCGTTGAGATGCTGGCTGAACTTCCGGATCTATGGGATGTCAACGTCAGCGACTGGGCCAACGATTCCGTGACTGCGCGTTTCGGTGAGGAGGGGGATCAGGAATCCTATGTGGCGTTTGTGAAGCAGGTGACGAGCAAGCCCGTGGTGGGTGTTGGTCGTTTTACTTCCGCTGATGCCATGGTTTCCCAGATCAAGCGCGGGATTCTGGACATGATAGGGGCGGCCCGGCCCTCAATCGCGGATCCCTTTTTGCCACGCAAGATTGAGGAAGGCCGAATCGAAGATATTCGGGAATGCATCGGCTGCAATATCTGTGTCAGTGGCGACTGGACCCAGTCACCGCTTCGCTGCACTCAGAATCCCACAATGGGCGAAGAATGGCGGCGCGGTTGGCATCCAGAAATCATTGAATACAAGGGAGAGAGTGAAAAGGTGCTGGTGGTGGGTGCAGGTCCCGCCGGGCTTGAGGCGGCGATGAGTCTTGGTCAGCGCGGCTACGATGTGGCCCTTGCGGACAGCGGGGATGGGGGCGGCCGGGCGGTGCTTGAGTCCGGGCTGCCGGGTCTTTCGAGTTATAAGCGGGTCAGCGACTACCGGTTGGCGCAGATTGCAAAACTCAGCAACGTCAGTTTCTTTCCGGGCAGCGAAATGGATCCTGCCAGCATCGCCGAGTTCGGGGCTGATCAGGTCCTGATCGCGACCGGAGCAAAGTGGCGCGCTGATGGACTGGGTCGGGTAACGCATGCGCCGGTACCTGGAATCGCGGATCATCCCGAGGTGCTCACACCGGATGACATCATGGCGGGCCGTCTGCCGGGTGCGGATGCTGTGCTGGTATACGACGACGATCATTACTACCTCGGTGGTGTGATTGCCCAGCTGCTCGCAGACGCCGGCAAAGCAGTCACTCTGGTGACCCCGGGTCCTGAAGTGTCCTGCTGGACGCAAAACACGATGGAGCAGCACCGCATTGAAAAAGCGCTGCTGGACCAGGGTGTGACCCTGATTGCAAAACATACGCTTAGCCGGGTGGAGAAAGATTGCGCCACATTCGCCTGCAATACGACCAGCCGAACGCTGTCGGTGGAAGTCTCGGCGTTGGTGATGGTGACGCTGCGCGCGCCTCAGAACCGTCTTTACTTCGAGTTTGCGGGCGAGGCGCAGGAAAAACTGGATGAGCTACCCTTTGGGATTTTACGAATTGGCGATTGCCTGGCCCCCAGCACTATCGCAGCCGCTGTCTATGATGGGCACCGAGCTGCGCGGGAACTGGATAATCTGCCGGACCCTGACGGTGTGCCGTTCAAGCGCGAGTGGTCCATGATCGATCGACCCTGATGCGCGCGGCTAGTTGAGATCGTTTGCCAGGTCTTTCTCGCGAAGGCCGGGATCGCGTTCGGCAGGGTCTCCGTAGCCGCCACCGCCCGGCAGTTCCATCAGTAGACGCTCACCGGCAGGAATAATCTGCTTGCCTTTGGTCTTCAGAGTTTTGCCGCTGGTGAGGCGAACTGTTCCTGGGGCGCCGTCGGCGCCCCCATTTCGCCCCCGTGCCGGGTGATCGACCCGGTCAAAGAGCGCAAAGATGGCAAACGGCGCCCCTTCGGCATGTGAGATCTCAATCACCTGTCCGTGCCCGCCCCGGTATTGGCCATCGCCGCCGGATCCTTCGCGGAATTCTTTGCGATGAAAGATGACCGGAGCGATGGATTCGGTAATTTCGACGGGTGTGTTGCGCACACCGGATGGAAAGGCTGTTGCCGACAGGCCGTCACGCCAGGGTCGCGCGCCAGTGCCGCCGGAGTGAAAAATAGTCACCGAGAAGGGTGTGGCGTCACCGTAATCCTCCCCGTCTAGCAGACCGGGGCCTCCCGTCATCATCGGGTTCCACAGGCTCGAACTGCCCTCAGCCGGCGCTTTGCCGGGCAGGGCATTTTCGAGGCATCCCAGCACCACATCGGGCAGCATCTGGCCGATAACATGACGAACAGCCACGGCGTGCGGCCGCGGTGCATTGAGAATGCAGCCCTCGGGTGCGCTCACTCGGATGGGATCCAGCGAACCGGCGTTGTTGGGAATGGCAGAAGCAATCACGCAGCGTACGCCAAAGGATGCGTAGGCCTGCGTGTAACTGAGCGGCACGTTGATCCCGAACGGTGAGACGGCAGAGGTACCCTCGAAGTCCACCTCGATACCCTGCGGGCTGATAGTCAGGCTCGCTTTCAGGGTGACTGGCTCGCCGTAGCCGTCTACGGTCATCTCGTGGTGCCAGGTTCCCTGGGGCAGGGCGGTGACCTCTTCAAGCACTGCCTGGCGCGATCGCGCGATGATGTCCTCGCTGATTTCTTCCAGATCGGTGAGGGCAAACTCCTGCATCATCTCGGCAAGCCGGCTGCAGCCGACCGCGTTGCCCACTGTCAGAGAGTACAAGTCGCCAATCACCTGATCAGGCTCGCGCACATTGGCGCGGACAATGGCCATGACGGCTTCCGCGGGCTCGCCGCGTTCAAAAAGCGGCAGGATCGGAACGCATAGCCCTTCTTCAAATACCTGACCGGCGTCAGGCCCAAAGCCCCGGCCGCCAATATCCACCACATGCACCGTTGAGGCCAGGAGGCCGACCAGACGGTCACCGATAAAGGCCGGCGTGACCACCGTGAAGTCGAAAAGGTGACCCGTGCCGAGCCAGGGATCGTTGGTGACGTAGACATCGCCCGGTTGCATACGTTCAAGCGGTATCTCTTCCAGAAAGTAGCCTACCGAAGTTGCCATGGCGTTCACATGACCGGGTGTGCCGGTAACAGCCTGGGCCAGCATCCGCCCGTAAAGATCAAAGATCCCGGCCGACAGATCGCCTGCCTCACGTACGGTTGTTGAGAACGCGGTGCGGATCAGGGCCTGCGCCTGCTCTTCAACAATACTGATCAGCCGGTTCCAGATTACCTGACCCTGAATGGTGCTTAAAACGGAAGCGGTCTGCGTCTCGATGGATGCCCCGGGCGCCGATGTTGCGATGAGATCGCCATAGGCGTTTGCCTCGAGCGTCCAACCCTTGGGGACGATCAGTGTGGTCTGGTCCTCTGTGATAACGGCCGGACCTGAGACGGGATGGGCGGCGGACACCGCCTCCCGAGGCACCACCGAGCACTCGCTCGGGCGATCGGTCCCGGGCATCCAAACCATCCGCTGATGGGAGCCCTGCGCCTCTTTGTCTGACATCGGTTGCGCCTGTGCCCGGACCGTTTCGCTGACTTCGGCGGATGCCGTCAGCGACCAGGTCAGAATTTCCAGCGGGACCCCGGGAATGCCCTGGCCGTATTGGGCGCGGTAGGCGTTGTCAAAAGTTTCGGCAATCGTTCGGCGGTCGTTACCCGTCAGCGGGCGATCCGGCAGGGCGATCTTGATTTCATGCCCCTGTCCCGCATAACGGATAAAGGCGTGTCGGACCGTAGAGATCGGGGCGTCAGCGGAGCCCAGGCGCACGGTGGCCGCTGCTTCTTCCTCCATTTCTGCAAACAGCGCATTAATGGCTTGCGGCTCAAGCTGTTCCAGCAGAGTAAAGCGGCTGCGTACCACTTCGAACGCAACGGGGGCGAGCAAAAAGCCGACGGCAGATCCGACACCCGCATCGCTGGGAATGATGACCCGGCCAATGCCGAGTTTTCGGGCGACCGCGATAGCATGCAGTGGGGCGCCGCCCCCAAAAGCGATCATGGTGCGTTCGGTGACGTCCAGTCCCTTCTCAACGGCATGGACTCGCGCCGCGCTCGCCATGTTCTCATCGACGATTTCGATCACCGCCTGTGCACTGCCCGGCGCGTCGGTCTTCAACGCCTCTCCTACCGCGGTTTGAAGCGCCTGCTGTGCGGCGGTCGTGTTGAGCGGGATGCGCCCGCCTGCGAAACCATCAGGATCCAGCCTGCCCAGCACGAGGTTGGCATCAGTCACTGCCGCTCCCTCACCACCGCGGTCATAACAGGCAGGTCCCGGTTCGGCGCCGGCACTCTCCGGGCCTGCCGTGACACGCCCCAGGTCATCCACACTCGCCAGAGAACCCCCGCCCGCGCCGATTTCAACCATGTCAACGACCGGGATCTTGATCGGCATGCCGCTGCCTTTCATGAAGCGGTGCGCACGATCAACCTCAAAGGTTCGTGACAGCGGCAGTGAGCAGTCATCAATGAGGCAGATTTTGGCGGTCGTGCCTCCCATATCAAAAGACAGTACTGAGGACTCCCCGAGTGTTTCGGCGATATGCGCGGCCAGAATCGCACCGCCGGCAGGTCCCGACTCGACAAGACGCACCGGAAAAGCGGCGGCAGTATCAATCGTGACCTGGTGTCCGCCAGAGGTCATCAGTAGGCAGGCACAGCGGAAGCCTTCATGCGCCAGGCGTTCGCGCACCTCAATCAGGTAACTCGCCATCAGCGGCTGAACGTAGGCGTTGGCACAGGTAGTGCTCTGGCGTTCGTACTCGCGTATTTCTGGGCAGACTTCGCTTGAAAGACAGATGGAAAGATCGGGCAAGTGGGTTTTCAGGATGTCGCGAATACGCTGCTCGTGTGTGGGATTGGCATAGGCATGCAGCAGGCCCACGGCAACGCTTTGGATTTTTGCCTCTTTCAAGGGCGCGATAAGGCGTTCAACCGAGTTTTTGTCAAGCGGAGTCAGAACGTCACCTCGGCAATCGATCCGCTCCGTTACGGTCCAGCGCCTGCTTCTTGGGACGAGCGGCGGGTTGCGGTCGGCGTCAAAGTTGTACTGGTCGAAACGGTTCTCATAGCCGATCTCCAGAGAATCACGATGACCCTCAGTCGCAATCAGCGCAGTATTGGCGCCTCGGCGTTCAATCAGCGCGTTGGTGGCGAGTGTGGTTCCGTGGGTAATGAGTGCGACATCATTTGGCGAGACGCCTGACTTTGACAGCAGTTGTGAGATGCCCTGCATGAATCCTTCTGCAGGATTGCGGATCGTGGTCAGGACTTTGGCGGTATATCGACTGGCTCCAACCTGCAGGACCGCATCGGTGAAGGTCCCGCCAATATCAATCGCGATACGCGGCGCGCTGCTCATGCTTTCGTTCGTTGCTCCGTGAAGTGAGTCAGTGGAATCCGCGCCTGCGGGCTCACGTTTTGCGCTTGCGGATATAGGGCGGCACAGGGATACCGCTCTTCAGTCGCGGATCGGACTGCGGCTTGCCGCTTTTCAATTCAAGCGGGATGACTCCTGCCCAGACATCACTTTCGTAGTCAGATTTTTCGTCACTCGGCGGACCTTCGCTGACTTTGACCGACGCCTCGTCAAGGTCGAAGCGCACCACCGTGGTGGCTGCCAGCTCCTTGGGCTTTGATGCCCGGATGTCCTGGGTGCGACCGGGAATCAGGTGTTCGGTAAAGGCATCCAGCGCGATCTTCTTGTCTTCTCCAGTGACTTTTTCGCCGCTGCCCAGAATGACCACCGAGCGGTAATTCATGGAGGAATTGAAAGCAGAGCGTGCCACCACGATCCCATCGAGCAACGTCACCGTGATACACGCCGGGTTTCCCGCAATCAGCAGCTTCAGCATCCGACTGACCCGGCTGCCATGGATATAGGCATGATCATTGATCCGTGCGATAGCGGTCGGGATCACGAAAGGCTGGCCTTCGTCGACAAACCCCACATGACACACCGTTGCCTCATCGAGAATGGCATTGATTGTCGATCGGTCATAGCGCGCGAGTTCACGCAGGCGATGGACTTTAGTGCGTGCGGAGGGTGCCGTGGATCGGGTCATAAGTCTAAATTAAGGCGGAAGGATGGGAAGGGCCTCAAGGATGGTTCAGAAATGATCCTTGAGTTCGCGGGTTCGGGCGAAGACCTCCACCAGGGACTGTCCGCTCAGACCAATGGTTTCCTGCAGATGAGGGCTGTCGGGACGTAAAAAGGGATTGGTTCTTTTTTCCAGTCCAAGAGTGGTGGGAACAGTGGGTTCGCCTCGTTGCCGGGCAGCGTCAATGTCGTCGTTGCGGCTCAAAAGATCCGCGTTGTCCGGTTCCACAGATAAGGCAAAGCGGGCGTTGGCCTGAGTGTACTCATGGGCACAATAGATCAGCGTCTCGTTGGGCCAGGACAGAATTTTCTGCAGGGACGTCCACATTTGCTGAGGAGTGCCTTCAAACAACCGTCCGCAGCCAAGCGCAAAAAGGGTATCTCCCACAAAGCCGATGCGGGCTTGAGGGCAGTGGTAAACAATGTGGCCACGGGTATGTCCGGGCGTGTCGTGAACCGTGAAAGACCATGCGCCGAGCATCACTGAATCGCCTTCCCCAACCGCGCGGTCGATCCCGGGGATACGGTCTGCATCCGCAGCCGGGCCGATGATCTGACACCCGGTTTTTGATTTCAGCTCGAGGTTCCCTCCGGCATGGTCGTCGTGGTGATGGGTATTGAAGATAAAGTTGAGGTCCCAACCTCTGGCATCGAGTGCAGCATGGATGGGTTCGACTTCAGGGGTATCGATCGTGGCCGTGAGGCCGCTATCGGGATCGTGGACCAGATAGCCGTAGTTATCGGAAAGGCAGGGAAACTGGTGTACTTCAAGGCGGCTCATTGGTCTATCCCTTTTGGTGACCGCTGATCTTGGCGTGGAGCGGCTTAGTCGTTTCAAAAGCCGCTTTCTGCTCCTCACTGGCCTCTTTTTGATATTCCCGTTTCCATTCGTCATAGGTCATGCCATAGACAATTTCACGGGCCTCGTCATAGTCCATCTCAACGCCTTGTTTATCCGCCGCTGCCATGTACCACTTCGACAGGCAGTTTCGGCAGAAACCGGCCAGGTTCATCAAATCGATATTCTGTACGTCGGTCCGCTCGCGAAGATGTGCGACGAGTCCGCGAAAAGCGGCTGCCTCAAGTTGGGTGCGGGTGGGTTCGTCCATGTCGGCTCCCGGATGGTGTGGCGCTACGCGGACGGCGATACGGGATCCTCCGCGCGGGCTCTCTGCTGATCTGACCCGAAATGATAACAGTCGATCACACTTTTTCGAAACGAAGTACGAATGCGTTGACAGCATCGGTACAATCCTACGATGAAAAGTATGCTGATTGAGAAATCAACCATTTCCTTTCACAGGTTTATCGGATGAGCGATCTTATTTGCCGGGTAAAGCTGTGCCAGTCTCAATGAGAGCATTGAAACCCATTTTGAGAATCAGTGGCGCAAGGGCATGCCTCCTGGCATCGGCCTTGACGCTGGCCGGTTGCGCCAGTTCCTCAAGCAGCGGCATTGAGTTGACCGTCTCCCGGGGGGATGCGACCGGCGCCTACGCCGGAACCTATGCCGGCACGATTTCGCTCACCGCAACCGCCGATGTCGTTGCACTGGGTTCGGCAACCGATCAGCGTATAGAAAGCGCGTCTGTCTCGGTGACCCACGACGGGTTGGTCTTTCTCTCCGTAAGAGGGGTGACGATTAGCGGGGTCGTGGACAATGCCGGCAACTGGGGGTTGCAGGCGTCGATTGATGATCTGCGTTCCCTGGTGAGTGACGCGAACATCTCCCGCCTGAACGACGCCGGCTGTTCCCTCGGCGCAAAGGCGGCGCGTATCCAAGGGGTCATCTCGCCGCCTGACATGGCGGCCAACGTCAGCGGTACGCTGAAATGCAAAAGAGCGGAAGTGACCGTGGCGACTCTGACCACTGCGGGCACCGTCACCGCCAGTCGCTAATCCCCGATGCATAGCGCTTTTGCCGGATGTGGTTATGTCGGACGACAGGTTGCCCTGCGCGAGCTTGCCGATGGTGGCAGTGTGTCGGCAATGGTCCGGACGGTTGAGAGTGCAGACCGACTCAATGAAGAGGGCATTGTGGCCGTCAGTGCGGACCTGCAGAGTCAGTGTCCCCCGGAGAAATTTCTGGCCGGGCGCGTACTGTACTGGTTTGCGCCTCCCCAGCCTGAGAGCGATGAGGACCGGCGACTGCGCCACTTTGCTGAATGCGCGCAGGATGCGGGCGAATGGCCTTTCAGAGTCGTCCTGATCAGTACCACGGGAGTGTACGGGGACTGTCAGGGAGATTGGGTAACGGAGGATCGTGCGCTGACGCCCATCACGGGGCGGGCGCGTCGACGGGTTGACGCAGAGCGCACCATGCGGGATTGGTGCAGGTTGAACGATGTTCCGGTGGTGGCGCTTCGGGTCCCGGGGATTTACGGCGCGGGAAAGTTGCCGCTCAAGCGTCTGCGTGAAGGCCTGCCGGTGCTGGCGCCAGACCTGGCGCCATGGAGTAACCGTGTGCATGTGGAGGATCTCATCAGTGCCTGCCTTGCCGCCGCCCGAATCGCAGATCCTCTGCCGGTCTACAACATCAGCGACGGTCACCCGTCAACCATGTCTGATTTTTTCTTCAGGGTGGCAGACGCCGCGGGATTGCCTCGCCCCCCCGTGGTCGATCGTCAGGAGGCGACCGCGGCGCTCAGCGCCGAGATGCGCTCTTATCTTGCCGAGTCAAAGAGAATTGACAACACCCCGATGCGTGAACACCTTGGGGTAGACATCCGCTACCCGGATCTCGAATCTGGCTTGTCCGCACTCTTTGGGGAATGACGGTAGGTCTAAGACAGCCGACGCCCAACCAATCCAAAAAGCAATGGTGCGCTGACGGCGCCCGCCGGGTTTTGGCTTAGCGTTCGTAGGACTCTTTTCGGGAGGCTTCGGAAAGTGCAATCAGGTACTCCAGAGGGTCAGGCAGAATAGCCTCCCTGGCCTTCTCCAGAGAATCACATCCGGCATAGCTCACGGCCGAGCGAAGGTGGCCACGGATCCGGTGCAGGATGTCGACGACACTGCCGCGATAGGGCACCTGGATTTCCTGTCCTTCGGGCGGCGTTGCCAAAGCGGCATCGACCGCGTCCGAGTCCTCTGAATCATAGAGGGATTCCATCACGGCCTCGGGGGAAGTCATGCCACGGTAAATCTTTTTCTTGGTGTGTGTGGCCGGGTCCTCGATGACCCGCCCCGGGGCTTCGTCTGTTCCAGAAAGCGCGCTGCCCAGCATGACGGTATCTGCACCGCAGGCGAGCGCCAGGAAGATGTCCTTGTCGAAGCGAACGCCGCCATCTGCCATGATGCTGATTTCCCCGCCGACCTCGCACCAGGCTTCGCGGATCGCCTGAAGCTGCGGTACCCCGGCAGCGGTTTCCAGTCTCGTCCGGCATCCCCGCCCGGGTCCGACCCCCACCTTGACCGCATCGGCGCCCAGCTCGCACATAAAGCGCGCGCCGGCACCGGTAGCGACATTGCCGCAGATAAGCGGGACCTCGGGGAATTCTGCACGTAGGCGTTCGATCCCCTGTTGCATCACGAGTGAGTGGCCGTGGGCAATATCGACAAAAAGAGAGTCAGCGCCTGCTTCCAGCAGCGCTTGCGCCCGCTCCATGAAGTCACCGGCGCAGCCCACTGCCGCTCCGGTCAAGAGCCGGCCTTTGGCGTCCTTGCTCGCGAAGGGCCGTTCACGAAGAAAGCGCACGTCCTTGCGTGTGATCAGGCCGTGGATGCGGCACTCATCATCCACCAGCGGCAGCCGTTCAATACGCCCCTCGAACATGATGCGCTCCGCCTCCTCCGTTGCCACATCGGGCCCGGCTGTCTTTAGCTCAGCCATGGGTGTCATAAAACGCCCAACGGCCTCGTGGTCATGGGAGCGATCCCAGGGAATGTCTCTGCGGGTCAGCACCCCTGCGAGGATCGCGCTGCCGGGAGCCGTTTCTATGAGGATGCCATTGATCTTGTGTCGACGAGCAAAGATTCGTGCTTCGCCGATAGTGGCGCCAATCGGCAGGGTTCGCGGATGTTCAATCACGGCGCTGTGGCTGCGTTTGACACCCGCTACCGTCTCACACTGCCGCTCGATGCTCTGGCCACGATGGATGACGCCGAGCCCCCCTTCCAGTGCCATCGTCCGTGCCATGTCACCGCCGGTTACGCTGTCCATGTTGGAGGAGACAATCGGGAGTTCCAGTGCCAGCGCGGTGGTCAACTGGGATCGAAGCGCGATGAACGCTCGGGTTGCCGTAATTCCCTTCTCGGGCCGGAAGAGAAAGTCGTCAAAGGTCTTGCCGATCCAGGCCGGATCGAGAGAAGGCTTATTCATGGGAGACAGTAGGGGGGGTGACCGCTCACAAGGCCGGACATTGCAGGTGGATTACAGCCAGATCATAAAACCCCTGCTGCCAAGGCTCAAGAGCCTTTTAGGCTGCGGTCGGGTGCCAGCCCGCGTCAGCCCAGAGTTGGCCGCTTACCGCGGAGTTTCTGACCATAAAACAGATGGCATCGGCAATCTCTTCGGGGCGGATCAACCTGCCGAGTTGTGTGTCGGGGAGGATATTCTGCTCGACATAACCCTCAGGCATACCCTGCAACAGCGGGGTATCGACAAATCCCGGGTGAATGACCCCGGTACGCACACCATGGAACATGGCTTCTTTCATTAAAGTCGAGGCGGCTCCTTCAAGCCCGGCCTTGGTGCTGGCGTAGGAGACCTGCCCCCGGTTGCCCTGAGAAGAAACCGAGCCGATGAAAATAATGGTTCCCTGTACTTTTTCATCGGGATGCCATTTTTTGAGACCTCGCCGGTTCCGGTCAACGGCAATGCGGGCAATGGTTTCCATCGCCCAGTAGACGGGATGGATGAGGTTCACTTCCAGCACCTGCCGGAACACATCCGCCGGATAGATGTCCGCATCGCCGGTTTCCCGATCGATCTTGACTGCCAGCCTGTCCCGAAAGATGCCCGCTGCGGGAATCAGGATCTGCACCATGCCGCACCTCTCGGCGGTCTCATCGAATACCTGTGAGCGAAAAGTTTTGTCCGTCACGTCACCGGTAAAAGCCAGTGCCACATCTCGATCTGCCGCCGCGTTGATCTCTTCGGCCAGCGCCACGACGGCACTCTCGCTGATATCGACCAGAGCGAGCCCTTTGACGCCCTGATTAATCAGTTCGAGTGCGGTCGCGCGACCGATTCCGCTGGCAGCACCTGTGACTAATCCAACCTTTTCCTGAATCTGCATGCCGGCCTCCCGCGACCTTTGGCGCGACTGGCCAGATATATGCCCGCGCGGTTTGTGGATCACGGATGGTGCACTGCACCATATTTATTGTCAAATCAATCGGAGAAAAGGAGAATATTCAACTATTCCAGAGAGAAAAATTTATTTTTCAGAATCTGCCTTCACTAATCAGGCTATGGCAGTGCAACAACAATCCATGTACCAGCCGATCTCTTACAGCGCCACCCGGATCGCGAGTGCGATAAGAATGAGACCGAACAGGCGATCAAGCAGGCAGGCCCGCGCGCGAAGCCGCTCGAGGATGATGGAGTGCGAAAGCACTACAGCCACAACGATGTACCAGAGCGCGTCGATCACCCCGGCTGTAGCGGCCATGATAGCTTTTTCGGTCATCCCCGCGTCCGGACGGACAAACTGACTGAATAACGCCAGAAAGAAAAGCGCAATCTTCGGATTCATGATTGCAATGAGAAAGCCGTCCCGCGCTGCGGAGGCGCTGGCGGCCCGGCTGGAGACTTGCAGAACCTCAGCTGCTCCCGCCGTGCTGCGCAGGCTTCTGACACCAAGATACACCAACAGGGCGGCTCCTGCGTAGCGCATGCCGTTAAAAAGTGCCGGCTGCTGGGTAATCAAGAGACCAATGCCGCCCGCCGTGAGGCCGGCCCAGATCACAATCCCAAAGCCGTGGCTGATGCCGGTGATCACCCCCTGGAGGCGTCCGCCGGAAAGGGTGTTCTGCACCACCACGGCCAGACTCGGTCCGGGAGACATCGCGCCGAAAATACAAATGAGCGACATAGAGAGCCAAAGTGACAGGGGCATAGCGGGATTACCGGCAATAATGAGACCCTAGAATATCTGCTTCATCTACAACTTGCTAACGGTTCTCAAGGGCTATGTCACCGGTCACGCTGGTTCTTTACTCGCGCATTCACTGCCATCTTTGTGAGGACATGCACCTGCAGCTTAAAGAGCTGCAGGCTGAACATGGTTTTGAACTGGTCGTCCGTGATGTCGATGCCGATCCGGGCTGGGCATCAGCCTATGGTGACGAGGTCCCATTGCTTTTTGCCGAAGACGTCGAGATTTGCCGGTATTTTCTGGATCTTGAGCGCCTGAAAGCCCATATTGATCCCTAGAAGGGCAGTTTTAGATTTATGGAAAATTAAAAAGATATATATAACAATAGGATAGAAACTTATTAGGGAAAATACATAAAAATAAGTAGAATGAATACCCGTGCCGTTGTCTGGCATTTCAGACCTGCTGAAGTGTTCTCCCGTTGAAGACTATCATTTCTTTTGAGCGATCATCGCGCTTTGCGCGTCGAGTGATCTTTCTTGCCATCGTGTCGGGTGCTATCGGATCCTGTTCGAATGGTGGCCCGTCCAGTTCTAGCGGCGCCGACCAGCTGGCGACCGATGTCTCTCAATCGCCGGCCACAGCTATACCGGAAGTCAGAGATCGCCCCTTCGAGCAGGCAGTCTCTTTGCTGCGCCGTTGGGGGTTCTCCGGTAAGGTTTCCGAGGTGTATAACGGCAGGTGTGTAAACGGCAACCGTCCAGGCAAGGTTTACAGACAGGAGCCACCGGTGGGTCAGCTCACGGGAAGTCTTGGCGAAGTCAAGCTATATACGGGATGTTTCGACGTCGGTTTTTCAGTTTCTGCCGGCGGCAAAATTGAGGCGGTGCTGGATGATCCCGCTGAGCGTACGGGCGTTGCAAACCGCTTTAACCTGAAAGCCTTCAACAGTCTGGATTTCACCGTAGCGGCAGATGCGGGCTTCGTTCTCGAGAGTGTTTCTGCGAACGGATCGACGCTGGTGGCACAGGCCGGCGGGGGTTACCGCTTGCCTGAACTGACCTCGGACCAAACGGTTGCCGTTGTGTTTGCTGAAAATCCCGCACCCGCACCCGCACCCGCA
>DLPX01000003.1:18042-22414 GCA_002477475.1 Proteobacteria bacterium UBA7447 | reverse complement strand
GCACCCGCAACAACGTCCACGATTACCGCGACACTCCTGGGCGGTGATTGCGCCATCTCGCCTACGGGTGCCGTCAGTGTCAACGAGGGGGCGGATCAGAGTTTCGACATCACCGTCAATTCAGGCGTCATTCAGTTTTTGGAGGTCGACGGTGCGCTTGAAGCGTGTAACCAGTTTGGGTGCAGTTACACATTCAACAACGTTGCCGCAGACCATACGCTTGATGTGCTCTGCAACTGACCACCGTCGCGGCGGGTATTCAGGGTTTTAGCTGGCTTTGCGGGCAGCTGATTGAAGCCAGCAGACTTTGGGGTGCGAAAGGTGGCGGCGCACGATGACTTCCATCCCGAGATACTGCCGAATTTTGTCCGGGTTAGGATGGGTTTCCAATTCAGCTTGCAACACCGTAAGGTGGGCATGACTAATAAAAAGAGCGTTCGGTCTAATCTCGTTGACTAACTGGTAGTCGCGAAAAAGTTGGTAGATGAAACTCAACATGGGATTACGCGAGGTGGTGTCGTTTAGTACCGAGGCGGTTGTTTAGGCATTAACTGTGCCAACGCTTTGCGTCGTTGATGAATGAGGTCGTGATATTGATCGATCAAGCGGTTTTCGTAGGCATTGTCGCCGTCAAAGCCCATTTCTATAAGGCGGTCTTCCAGAGCCCGTATTTCACAGAGAATTTTCCCGAAGCAGTAGTGGGCAGTATTATTTTTGATAAAAGGTGTGGGGATCATCCGATGGTTGCTTGGCAATCTAATGAAATTTGAAATACTCTAGGCGGGCGCTGTTACAGGAACATGACAACAATTGAGACCAGCTGGTGAATTATTTGAGTAAGTCGTTCCAGAGCGGTCCGGGAACCTTGACATAGCGATTCTCTGGTCTCAGCAGCGTGAGGGCAAACGCTACGAAGTCCGCGGGGCGGGCTCCAGCCTGCGGCTTTATACCGATGGCGTACTGCATAGCCAGTTCAATCCGCGTCGGGTGGTCACCGGAAGTGTCTGGGACCTGCTTTGGCTGGGGCTTTATTTTCATCCTCGCCCACAACCCGCTCGCGTCCTGGTCTTGGGCCTTGGTGCTGGCACGGCCGTATTGCAGTTGCAATCGCTCTTCCCCGATGCGACCTTCACGGCAATCGAGCAGGATCCCGTTCATATTGAAGTGGCCACGAATCACTTCGGGGTCGATAAGCGCAGAACCGAGATCTATCGCCAGGATGCACAGACGTTTGTGATGCGTTACCGTGGCCCGCTTTTCGATCTTGTGATTGATGACCTCTTTATCGGCAGCGCCGGTATGCCAAGACGCGCTCTTGAGTGTGATCACAAATGGCTGAAGGGCCTGCGAAAATGCCTCGCGACTGACGGCATACTCAGTATTAATTTTGCAGACTACGCCGAACTAAAACGCTCTTCGGTGGGTGAACATCTAAAAGCGCGTGGGCCCTTTCTGAGCGGCTTCGGTCTCAGGAGTCCTGCCATCGAAAACGTTGTGGCCACTTTACTGCCGTTCCAAGCACAGAGCGCCGATCTGCGAGCCCACTTGGCCGCAACACCTGACCTAGCAGGTTTATTAAAAAGCGATCATCTGCGCTTTCAGGTTCGGCGAATTGATTCACGGCGCTAATGCCCTAAACAGGGCATAGCATGGCCATCGTGGTACGGTTAGACTTCACTGCAACAGCGCACTTCTGAGCGTTGTACATATCTCCCTTCATCCTCCCGGAGCATCCGACATGAGCAACGATAACTCCTCGCAGAACATGGCGATTTTCTGTGACTTTGAGAACATCGCGCTCGGCGTGCGTGATTTCAGCGATGAACCGTTCAACATGAAGCTGGTTCTGGAGAGGTTGCTACTGAAGGGCAATATTGTGGTCAAAAAGGCTTATTCCGACTGGGACCGCTATCAGAGTTTCAAAGCCTCGATGCATGAGGCGGCGTTCGAGTTGATCGAAATTCCTCACGTGCGGCAGTCCGGCAAAAACTCCGCTGACATCCGGATGGTTGTTGACGCACTGGATCTTTGCTACACCAAGTCTCACGTGAATACGTTCGTTATTTTGAGCGGGGACTCCGATTTTTCTCCGCTGGTCAGCAAGCTGCGTGAAAACAACAAGACGGTGGTGGGGGTAGGGGTCAAAAGTTCCACCTCGGACCTGCTGACATCCAACTGCGATGAATTCATTTTCTACGACGATCTGGCTGGGCGTTCGGGCCCAACGCGCAAGAAGAAAGCCAAGGCGAAAACCAAGAAAAAAAAATCGGCAATGAGTGAGGATGAAAAGCGCCGTCAGGAGGCCATCGATATGGTGATGGCGACGCTGGATGATATCTTCGAGGAACGTGGCGACGGCACTCAGGTTTGGGGCTCTATGATCAAGCAGACACTGAAGCGCCGCCAGCCCGGATTCAGCGAGCGGTACCATGGCTTCCCGTCGTTCGGCGCGCTTCTGGAGGAAGTCGCCAGTCGCGGATTGATGCAGCTTCAGCACGACGAGAAGTCAGGCGGTTATATCGTCACCAGAGCGCCTTGATCAGAAGCCAGTTTTGACGTCACTCACCTTGGTTTTGCCCAGGAGACTCGAGAAGACGTTGAAGCGGTAAGAGATCTTACAGCTAAGAGAACAAGACGTAAGAGATGAGCACCAGATGAAGGGATTTGTGCCGCCCGATGCCGAGACGAATGTTTCTCAGGAACATTGGGCGGTGATCTATATGCCCGGCCGCAACCGACAGCGCTATCCTGCAAACTGCGTCAGGCTCATGGGGTCTGAAGAAGAAGCCCGAGCCGAAGGCCGACCAGCCCAACGCCTCTTTCCTGCGCGAGTCCTGGGCCCTTCCAAGTCCTCTGAAGGTCAGGAGGTCTACTACCTTGTCGAGTGGTTAGCGCCGCAATAGCGATTACGGCGATCAAGCAGTCGACGACTTCAGTGTCTCAAGCGCCGCGAGGGCCCGCTTACGGCCCACATTCGGTTCGACGAGCGGCTTCGGGTACGTTTCGCCCAGCCGGATTCCAGCTTTTTGCAGTACTTCATCGGGCGCAAGCCAGGGCGCATGCAGATAACGGTCAGGTAGGCGCGCCAGTTCCGGAATCCAGCGACGCACGTATCGGCCGTCTGCATCGAATTTTTGCCCCTGCAGAACCGGGTTGAATATTCTGAAATACGGGGCCGCGTCTGCGCCGCATCCCGCTACCCACTGCCAGCCCGCTACATTGTTTGCCAGATTCGCATCAACCAGGGTGTCCCAAAACCAGGCCTCACCCTGCCGCCAATGGATCAGCAGGTGTTTAACAAGTATCGAGGCGGCAACCATACGAACGCGGTTGTGCATCCAACCGGTTTGCCACAGTTGACGCATTCCGGCATCGACGATGGGAAACCCCGTTCGACCTAATTGCCAGGCCCTGAGCAGTGCAGAGTTATCCTCCCAGGGAAAATCTACAAACTCCGGGCGGAAAGGTTTTTCAGGCAGATGGGGAAAATGAAACAGCAGGTGGGCGCTGAATTCACGCCAGCCCAATTCGCGTTGAAATGAGGCGGCTCCCCGGCTCGGCTTTTGTCCCGAGATTGTTACCCCGGCATAAGCCTGTGCCGCGCTGATGTTGCCAAAATGCAAGTAGGGGGAGAGCCGGGAGGTCCCATCCTCGGCCGGAAAGTTGCGGTCATCGCTGTACGCAGAGGCCTTTGCGGCAAACTGTTCCAACATGGCGTGGCCGGCAATTTCTCCGGGCTGCCATGTCTGCGCGATGCGGGTTGCCCAGTTCTGCCGTGAGGGCAGCAGGTTCCAGTCCTCCAGGTGGTCTCCGTCAGGCAGATCCACCGAAAATTGCGGCGATACCGGGCCGGTAGGGGTACGCATCTTGGCTCGACTGGCAAGGCACTGTTTCCAGAAAGGGGTAAAAACGCGAAAGGGTGCGCCGCTGCGGTTTTGAATCTCCTCCGGAGAGAAGAGTAAATTTCCTTCGAAACCCTGTGCGCCGACGCCACGATCCTCGAGGGCAGAGATCAACGCCGCTTCATCCCGCCGGCAATGGGGTTCTACGGCTCGGCTGAAGAACACCGCACTGGCTTGGAGTTCAAGAGCAAGTTCGGTCAGCACACTGACGGGATTACCGTGTCTTAGTAAAAGACGGCCTTTGCGCTCTCGGATGCGGTGATCAAGGTCGGCGAGGCTGTGGTGCAGCCACCAGCGGCTGGCGGCTCCCGGCCGGCGCGTATGCGTCTCACGGGTGTCCAGTACGTAACAGGGGATAACCACTCTGCCGCCCGCTTCCGCTGCCGCGAAAGCTGGGTGATCGCTTAGTCTTTGGTCCTGACGCAGCCAGACGATAATGGGGGCGTTCAACTTTTAAAGTCTCGAGTTAA
>DLPX01000003.1:11687-17715 GCA_002477475.1 Proteobacteria bacterium UBA7447 | reverse complement strand
AGAAGACAGACGGGACGCGCGGTCAAGGGTAAAACGTTTAAGCGCATGGCTTATTCACGAAGACAATGACAAAATCAAAGTGTAAATCTTGAACGCGAAATAAATGTTAAATCACCCCTTTTTTCTCGCCCTCCTTTACTGCGTGCTCATATCTGTCGTTGCATGGGCGGTCAGCCTGGCCAAGCGCGATGCAGGCGTTGCCGATGTGTTCTGGCCCTGGCTTGCCGTAGCCAGCGCCCTGGTTTATGCGCAAGATACCTGGCCGCCGGGCAGCATTGCCGGGATTACCCTGGCGGCGATCGGGATAGCTGCGCTTCGCCTGTCGGCAATGGTCATTGTGCGCAGTGCCCGTACTGGGGAAGACAGGCGCTACACAGAGATCCGCTCGGGCTGGGGCCGAGGATTCGGGATAAAAAGTCTGCCTGGTATATTTCTCCTGCAGGGCGTGATGGGTTTTGTTGCAGCGATTCCGTTGTCGGTTGTCATGACCCGCACCGGCGAGTTGCTGTGGGCAGATGCATTGATGCTGGGATTGTGGCTGTCTGGATTTGTCATCCAGGCGGTTGCTGACCATCAGTTGGCAACGTTTTCAAAAGGAGATGACGGTACTGGAGTTTTGAAGACTGGCCTGTGGCGATACAGCCGGCACCCCAACTATTTCGGGGAGTTGTGCATGGCGTGGTCGGTTTTCGGTCTGGCCCTGATTGGCGGCGGGGGATGGACCGTGTTTGCGCCCCTGCTGATGACCTGGTCCATTCTCAGATTCACGGGGGTAGCCCGGATGGAGCAGGCAATGCCGTCTCGGCGTCCGGACTATTCGGCTTACGCCAACGTCACCAGCGCCCTGATTCCCTGGCCGCCGCGGCGGTAAACGCACCGGTTCACACGGTGATCACGGTTAAACCACAGAATTAGCGATCAATTAAATTGGATACTGAAATTATGGAAGTCCAAACCAAGGGCAGCGTGCTGCTCGTCGAAGACCATCAGGACATTGCTGAACTCGTCTACGAGTACATGGAGGATGTCGGGTATGAGCTCGACTACGCTCCCGACGGAGAGGTCGGAATCAACCTTGTCGCGCAGAACGACTACGACGCGATTATTCTTGATCTGATGTTGCCGCGTCGAGACGGCCTGTCGATGTGCCGTGAGCTGCGAGAAAAAATGGGAAAGACGACTCCCGTACTGATGCTCACCGCACGGGATACGCTGGAGGACAAACTCAAGGGGTTTGAGTTTGGTGCCGACGACTATCTGGTTAAGCCCTTCGAGATTGAAGAGCTTGAGGCGAGAGTTCGGGTGCTGATTCGCCGAGGTCACTCGGCTCCGTCGGCTGAGGATACGCTCCGCGTCGGTGGAATTGAGTTCGACCAGAAGTCTCTCGTCGTGAAACGGGACGAGCAGGAGCTCATCCTCTCTCCGATCGGTTACAAGTTACTCAAAATCCTCATGGAGCGCTCACCGGGCGTGGTGTCCAGACAGGATGTGGAGCGGGAGATTTGGGGTGACATGCTGCCTGACAGTGATACCCTTCGTAGTCATATGTACAACCTGCGTAAAGTGATCGATAAGCCTTTTGACAAGTCCTATCTGCAGACTCTGCCGGGGATCGGCTACCGACTATGTGACCCGGATGCCGCCCATTAAAACGGGCAGCGTCCGGCGTTTTTCCCGGACGATCACGTTTCATATCCTGCTGGTCGGTTTTGCGGCCCTCCTCGGCACCTGGGGCGCCGGTTGGGTCATGGAAGAGCTGCTGGTCCGGCAGGCCCTCGATACGGAGGCCGAGTATTTCTGGGATCACCGGAAAAAGAACGCATCCTTTCCCCTGCCTGACACCCGTAACCTGATGGCGTATTTCTCGGATTCTGCTGATACGCCAGAGGCGTTGCGTGGTCTCGGTCCCGGCTTTCATGGCATGAAGGGGCATCATCATTCCTACAACGTACTGGTCTCGGAGCGCGACGGAGAAAGGCTTATCCTGGTTTTCGAGGGAGAACAGGTTAGGGCTTTGGCACTATGGTTTGGCCTCGTACCGCTGGCGCTGGTGCTGATCGTGGTCTATGCGTCCCTATACCTGATCTATCGCGTATATCGCAGCTCAGTCTCGCCAGTTATTAGGCTCGCCGATCAAGTCGAGTCGCTGCAATTGGAGGCATCACATCATCCAGATTTTGACGTCAGTGATCTGCCCGACGGCACGGATCGGGAGATTATGGTGCTGGGGGACGCGCTAAAACATCTTGTCGAGCGGGTGAATGCCTTTGTGGCACGCGAGCGTGAGTTTACCCGCGACGTGAGTCATGAACTGAGAAGTCCGTTAACCGTGATGCGTGTCGCCTGTGATCTCGCACTGAAGGACAATGCCCTGTCAGATCGGGCGACGAAGTCGGTGACCAAGATTCAGCGGGCGGCGGTCCAGATGACCAATCTCGTCGAAGCCTTCCTGCTTTTAGCGCGCGAGCCAGATCGTGATATCGAGGCCAACATGGTCTGTATTAATGATCTCTTGGCGGAGGAGGTGGATCGGGCCTCAATTCTGTTAGAGAGTCGGTCCGTAAAGGTCAAAACCGATTTCTTCAACCGACTGCGGGTTCGAGCCCCCGAACGTGTTGTCTCGGTCCTGCTCGGCAATTTATTGCGTAATGCCTGTACCTACACTGACGAAGGCTCGGTGCTCGTTTCAATCAAAGGCAAAGAGGTGACGATCACCGACACGGGAATCGGCATGTCGAATCGGGATCAGGACCATGCGTTTCATGCCTTCAGTCGGGGCAGTCAGGCCCGTCCGGGGGGTCACGGCGTCGGACTGAATATCGTCGGCAAGCTCTCAGACCGCTTTGGCTGGCCCGTCACGCTGCGTAGCACTCAGGGTGAAGGAACAACTGCTCTGGTCGATTTTCCGGACGCGGTAACTGAGGATCTATAGGGTACTAATTTGGAAACTTCTCTTGGAAAGTCGATCACTCCGCCGTCGCGCTGGCGGGTTTTTGTCTACTGGCTCACCAATGACGATCGCTATCTTGAGCACGTCGGCGCCCACTCCCCCCGTGCTATGGATCCCTGGCGCCTTGTTCCCTTTGTTGGGATGCATCTCGGATGCCTGGGGGTGCTGTGGACCGGGATCAGCGGCTTCGCCGTTGCGCTTGCGCTCCTGATGTACGTCGCCCGGATGTTTTTCATCACGGCGTTTTATCACCGATATTTTTCACACCGCGCTTTTGAAAGCAGTCGACCGTTGCGGTTTCTGTTTGCGGTATTGGGATGTACCGCCGGTCAGCGCGGCCCACTGTGGTGGGCAAGTCATCATCGGCAACACCATATTCATTCCGACACCGAGCTGGATCCGCACTCCCCGCAAACCGACACTTTCTGGTTCAGCCACGTGCTTTGGTTCCTGACCCGAGATGCGTTTTCCATCCGCTGGGGGCAGATAGGCGACTTGGGCAAGATTCGTGAGCTGGTCTGGCTTGAAAGGGTGGACTGGTTGCCACTGGTGGCTTTTGCCGCGCTTTGTTTTTTTCTGGGGGACTGGGCAGCAGCCACTTATCCCGAGTGGCAGACGAGCGGGTGGCAGGCACTGGTGTGGGGTTTCTTTATATCAACCACGGTGCTTTACCACGCCACTTACACCATCAACTCCCTCGCACACCGGTTCGGCAAACGGCGGTTTGATACGCCGGATCACAGCCGCAACAATGCATTGCTCGCGGTGCTGACCTTGGGCGAGGGCTGGCACAACAATCATCATCGCTTCCCGGGCGCCGCAAGGCAGGGTTTCTACTGGTGGGAAATTGACCTGTCTTATCTGGGGCTTCGGCTGCTGCAGGGACTGGGCCTTGTCTGGAATCTTCGACCCGTGCCGAATAACATCATCGAGGCAGGCCGGAGCCAGCGGTGAATATCGCCGTGGTCGGGGCCGGCGTCTCTGGCCTGGTCTGTGCCCTGGGGTTGGGCCGGCATCACAACGTAACCGTTTTTGAGACCGCAAACCGCGCAGGCGGTCATGCTCATACGGTAGCTGTGCACGACGGCCGATCCGGCATTGCCATCGACACTGGCTTTATAGTCTTCAACTTTGCGAATTATCCGTTACTGAGCGCATTGTTCGATGCGCTCGGTGTCAGGTCGCAGCCATCTGATATGAGTTTCAGCGTGCGTTGTGACGTGACCGGCTTCGAATTCAGCGGATCTAATTTGAATACCTTTTTCGCCCAACGGGGCAATCTGCTGCGTGCTGAGAGCTGGCGGCTGCTGAAGGATATCCTGCGTTTTAACCGTGACGGGATCAAGAGTTTTGAAGCGGGGCTTGGGGACCAGATTACGGTGGGTGATTTTGCAAGGCAGCACGGTTACAGCGATGTCCTGCTGGATCGGTATCTGCTGCCATTGGGAGGCGCGCTCTGGTCGTGCGATACGCGCACCTTTCGGAATTTTCCGATGCGCTTTGTTCTGGAATTTTTGAGAAACCATGCGATGCTGCAGATCGGCAACCGTCCGATTTGGCGTACCGTGACAGGGGGTTCGCGGCACTACGTTGAGCAGATTGCGCGAGCGCTCGGATCGCGACTGTGTCTGAATCGTCCCGTGTCGCAGGTCCTGCGTGCGGGTCAGGGCGTCAAGCTTCTTTTTGGCGGGGGAGACAGTCAGATTTTCGATGAGGTGGTTCTCGCGACGCACGCGGATACCAGCTTGGCGCTGGTGGCTGAGGCGGAGGAAGAGGAAAGAGAATTGCTGAGCGCCTTCCCGTATCAGGACAATGAGGTTTGCCTGCACACCGATACCCGCGTACTGCCGAGAACCCAACGCGCTTGGGCGAGCTGGAATTACCGAATGAAAGAGGGCATGCGCTCTGGTACGTGTGTGACGTACAACATGAACAAGCTGCAGGCGCTCGACAGCGCAAAGACGTTTTGTGTGTCGCTAAATCAGCGTGAAGATCTCCGTCTGGATACGATCTTGCATAAAGAAACTGTGCGACATCCCCTGTTTGTTCCTGGTCGAGACGAGGCCCAGGCTCGTCACACCCAAATGATCCGCCGCCGTGGGCTCAGTTACTGCGGTGCTTACTGGGGATTTGGTTTTCACGAGGACGGTGTACGCAGTGCAACGCAGGTTTGCGATGCCTTCAATGTCGAGCGGCCGTTTTGAACAGCCGATTTTATTTCGGCAGGGTATGGCACCAGCGAAAGCACCCGCGTCCACACGGATTCGGTTATCGCCTCTTTATGGTGTACCTGGACCTTGATGAATTGCCCATGCTGTTTGATCCGTACTGGCTCTGGTCGGCAAAGAGACCCGCATTGGCGTGGTTTTGTCGGGCGGATCATCTGGGTGATCGAAAGCAGTCGCTCAAGGCCTCGGTCGCTGCACTGGTTGAACGCGAAGAGGGGCGTGCTCCCCAGGGGTCAATTACCCTGCTCACGCACCTTCGGTACTTCGGCTATTGCATGAATCCGGTTAGTTTTTATTTTTGCTGGGATGAATCGGGCAGCCGAGTGGAGTTCGTTGTTGCCGAGGTTAACAACACCCCCTGGGGCGAGCAGCACTGTTATGTGATGCATTACCCTGAAGGCGTCACTGCTGAGAACAAGGTGTTTGAATTTGACAAAGCCTTTCATGTATCCCCTTTCATGAAAATGGAACAGAGGTACCGCTGGCAGTTTTCACAGCCCGATGACCGGCTTCGCGTCAGAATGCGGTCCTTCGAAGGCGCCAGCGAAATGTTCTCCGCGATACTTGATCTGCACGCCCGGGAAGTGAGTGCGCAAACGCTGAGGCACGCGCTTTTGCGCTTTCCCTTGATGACCGTGCGCGTCATTACCGCGATTTACTGGCAGGCCTTGCGTCTTTGGTTAAAGCGCGTTCCCTTTGTGCCGCACCCAGACGCTTCATAGGCCGGCCTTAGCCTGAACTTTTTCTGTGCCAGCCAATCAAGACATCAAGGTTCAACTGGAAAGCACAGATCACAAGAAATCTCTGAAATAGCCAAACAAGAAGAGCAGAAGCATTAGTCGCAATAAAA
>DLPX01000003.1:4649-11352 GCA_002477475.1 Proteobacteria bacterium UBA7447 | reverse complement strand
AACGACGGGAGAGGAGAAGAGGATTGGACGAAAACGCAGCGGTGGCCCCGGTATCCGGCCAGGGGTTACAGCCAAGCTGGTTTGAAAAGAAATGTCGCGCGGTACTGATCAAGCGCCTGGCTGATCTGAGGGGGACGCTCGTCATAAAGGATGGTCAGCAAACGCTGACCCTGGGCAGTGGCGAGGGTGCGCGGGCTCAACTGACGGTGCGCAGTCCCGACTTTTATACTGACCTTGCTCTCCGCGGGAGCCTTGGGGCTGCTCAAGGCTGGATGGTGGGCGATTGGGGCAGCGAAGACCTCACCGGCTTGATTGCGCTATTTGCCCGTAATCCCGATCTGACCGATGGGTTTGATCAGGGCTGGGCGCGGCTCGCCGCACGCGGCGCGTCCATTTTCCACCGTCGACGCCGTAACTCGCTGGACGGCAGTCGGCGGAATATTGCTGAACACTATGATCTTGGAAACGAGCTCTTTGAGCTGTTTCTCGACCCGGCGATGAATTACTCAAGCGCTGTCTTTTATCACGCCGGCGAATCTCTGGAGCAGGCGGCCCGAAACAAACTGGAGCGGATCTGCGCCAAATTGAGCCTGTCGGAAGAGGCACATGTGCTGGACGTCGGTTGTGGCTGGGGTGGGTTCGCCATACATGCGGCACGTGAGTATGGATGCCGGGTTACCGGCATCACCATCTCGAAGGAGCAATATGATTTTGCGCGGACCGCCGTCGCAAAGGCAGGATTGAGTGACAAGGTTGAGATCCTTTTGAGCGACTATCGGAATCATCAGGGCGCTTACGACCGGGTGGTGTCCATTGAGATGATTGAGGCCGTCGGTAACGAGTTTCTGGGCAATTATTTCGCCACGATCATGTCCTTGCTGCGACCCGATGGGGTCGCCCTGATACAGGCGATCACTATGCCTGATCAACGCTACGAGCAATATCTGAAGGGATGTGATTTTATTCAGCGCTACATCTTTCCCGGCAGTTGCGTGCCGTCGTTGGGGGCAATGAGCCGGGCCTATTCAAGCCGCACTGACTGCAAACTCGTTCACCTTGAGGACATCGGGCCCCATTACGCCAGAACGCTTCGGCTATGGCACGATCGCTTTAATGCCCAGCGCGGTGCCATTTTGGCTTTGGGATACCCTGAGCAATTTGTCCGGTTATGGCAGTACTACTTTTCCTATTGTGAGGCCGGATTTTCTGAGCGTTACCTGTCTGATGTTCAGATGGTGCTTGCACGGCCCCAGTGGCGTGGCAGTGTCTCATGTGAGGCGTTACCCCAATGGTGATCATGCGGACTCATCAGTGGGCAAATTTTTCGGCCTTCCAGCTCGCCTGGCTTGTGGCGGTGTGGGGCGCTTCTGCCGGGCTATGGTGGCTCGGACCCGTCGTGGTGGCAGCCTGGGTGAGCGCCTACTCGATTTGGCAGAAGTGCGCCCGAGCGGAGGCTCTGCTTTGGCTGGGTGCAGGTCTGCTCGGTGCGATGACGGATTCCCTGCTGGTGTGGTCGGGCGCCATGGCCTTTCCTGAATCGGCGGGGCCAGCGTTTCCCACCACGCCGTGGATGGTGGCGTTGTGGATCAATTTTGCGGCAGCGCTCAGGCACTGCATGGGTTGGCTATGCGGACGCTTTATGCTGGCGACCGTGTTTGCAGCGATCGGGGGTCCCCTCGCCTATCTGGCAGGCAGCAAGTTCGGTGCGCTGGAGATTCATAGTTTGTCGGCCATAGTGATCGCATGGACTCTGGTCATGCCCTGCTTGTTGCTGATCGAAATGAAGACCCGCTCCGGCAGTGGAGTGGGTTCAGAAGAATTAGAAAAGATGAAAGGGGTGAACACGCCGGGAGGGGGCATATGAGCGCGTTTTTTACCAGAACGGCAATGAAGGCAGTGGAGCAGGGCTGGGTCCCGGATTCGATCGTCCGCAGCGGGATCCGTTCTCTGTGCCGGCAGCGGATGCGAGAGATCCAGATCCCTAAAGCACGGCAGAGCCAACATCTGGACGAGTTCGTTCGCAACATGGGGGAAGCGCCAGTGGCACCGCTCGTGCACAAAGCGAATGAGCAGCACTATGAGGTGCCCGCGGCGTTCTTTCAGCAGGTGCTGGGCGCCCAGTTGAAATACAGCTCATCTTTTTGGGATGGGGTGGATACCCTGGACCAAGCTGAATTGCAGGCATTGGCGTTGTCCTGCGAGCATGCGGATCTTAAGGATGGGCAGGAGGTATTGGAACTGGGCTGCGGTTGGGGTTCACTGACGTTATGGATGGCAAAAAGCTACCCGAACTCCACCATTACCGCGGTTTCAAATTCCCATTCGCAGAGATCGTTTATTGAACAACGGGCGATGGAGGCAGGTCTTGGCAACGTGCGAGTGATTACCGCAGACATTAACCATTTCTCGATGGATCAGGGGTTTGACCGCATTTTGTCGGTGGAGATGTTTGAGCATCTGCGTAACTACGCCAGCATCTTTGATCGGGTCGCCGGGTGGCTGAAACCGGACGGGCGTTTTTTCATGCATATCTTTTGCCATCACAGCACGCCTTACCTTTTTGAGGTTCGTGACGATACGGATTGGATGAGCCGATATTTTTTTTCGGGCGGCATGATGCCGAGCGCAGATCTTCCTTTGAAGTTTCAGGACTCCCTGTGCTTTGCAAACCGATGGGACTGGAGCGGCGTTGAGTATCAGAAAACGGCAGAGGCTTGGCTGGATAAATTAGATGCAGCGCGTGATGAGGTGTTTGCCATTTTCTCTGATACCTACGGTCAGGCCGACGCGAAAATGTGGGTGAACCGCTGGAGAATATTTTTTATGGCATGTGCCGAGTTGTTCGGGATGCGCGGAGGAGATGAGTGGCGGGTCAGCCACTTCCTTTTTAATAAACGTTGAGGGCTTTCAGTGAAACGATTTTTTGGACGCAAGGGCGCGTTGATCTCAGTATTGTTAGCCGCGGTAGGATCAACCGCGTGTTCATTTAATTCGATGGCCGTTGAGCCTCTTAGTCCGGTCGAGTATGTAGACCTTGAGCGCTTTATGGGCCCTTGGTATGTGATCTCCTCGACGCCCACCTTTATCGACAAGAAAAGTTATAACGCGATCGAGGAATATACGCTTGCCGAAGACGGCACGATCAAAACCAGATTTTCATTTTTTGACGGCGGCTTCGACGGCGAGTTCAAGACCTACCATCCCACAGGTTTTGTCAGACCGGATGGCTCCAATGCTGTTTGGGGAATGCAGTTCATCTGGCCGATCAAGGCGGATTACCAGATCGTGTATCTGGATGAGGACTACCGTCGAGTGATTATTGCCCGGGAAAAGCGCGACCTTGTCTGGCTCATGGCAAGGGAGCCGACTATTCCGGAAGAGGAATATCAGGCGCTCCTGGCGCGGATCGTCGCGCTGGGCTATGACGCGTCAGACCTGCGGCTCACGCCGCAGCAGTGGGACTGATGGAATAAGTTCCGCGGCCCCGCTGCGACGTACCGTATCGGCTCGAGCCGGCCTCCTCCCATGCGATCTTCGGAACAACACCGCGGGCGATGTCTTTTTCTCGTCCTGCCGGGCCAGTGCTTTCCTACGCAGTTCGTCAAGCCCTGGCTGCACTGCGACTTTCTCCTCTCCGAATGGGCGCCAAACCTGTTGGGGGATCAGCATCACCAGCAGAAGCTTGTGATGCTGATCCGCTCATTGCGAGCTTATGCAGATGAGTTGCGCAAGGCCGGCGCCAAGGTTATCCACCACTCTCTTGAGGATGAGCATTGCGGGTCGTTTTCTGACCAACTGAGACGTGCCGCCACGGACGCGGCTTTTTCAGAACTGGTGCATTTTGAGATTGAGGATCGCCCGTGCGCCACTGTGGTCGCTGACCTCGCGAATTCGATGGGCCTGGCGCAAAACCCGCTCCCAAGCCCGATGTTTTTGTGCTCACGCGAAAGTTTTGCCGACTACCTCAAACACGAATCCCGCCCGCGTATGGCCAGTTTTTACCGCCAGCAGAGAACACGCCTTGGCCTGCTGTTGAGCGAGGAGGGCAAGCCGTTGGGAGGCAAGTGGAGCCTGGACGCTGAGAACCGCAAGGCCTTGCCCAAATCCGTCGCGCCGCCTGTCCCCAAATTCTCGCGCCCGGACAAGACAACTCGGGAGGTCATCAAGTTTGTGCGGTCGCGTTTTTCGGCCGCGCCCGGCGATGCTGGTGATTTTTGTTATCCCGCAACGCGCAGGCAGGCAGAGCAGTGGCTGACGGGATTCATGGATGAGCGCCTGACACTTTTTGGCGACTATGAGGATGCACTCACGACCCGATCAGAAGTGGTGTACCACTCGTTGATCTCACCTCTTTTGAATGTCGGCCTGTTGACGCCGGCGGAGGTGATCCGACGGGTCATGCGTCGTCACCAGCAAAGCGCTATCCCCCTTAACTCTCTTGAGGGGTTCATCCGGCAAGTGATTGGATGGCGTGAATTTATCCGCGGGATCTATCATCATTTTGGCGAAGCGCAGGCCTCGGCCAACTTTTTTGGCCATGGCGCGCACTTGACGCATGATTGGTACGAGGGAACGACCGGCATCGCGCCTCTCGACCATGTCATCAAGAAGACACAGCGATGGGGCTGGGCACATCATATCGAGCGGTTGATGGTAGTCGCCAATCTGATGAACTTGTGCCGCATCCATCCACAATCAGCATACGGCTGGTTTATGGGAATGTACGTCGACTCGGCGCACTGGGTGATGGGCCCGAACGTATTCGGTATGGGCCTCTTTAGTGATGGCGGTATTTTTGCGACCAAGCCCTATCTTTGTGGTTCCAGTTACCTCATGAAGATGGGTGACTTCGGTCGGGGCGACTGGTGTGATACGGTCGACGGCCTGTACTGGCGGTTTGTCCAGGACCATGCCGAGGTTCTGTCGCGCAACCACCGGACCGCTATGATGCCCCGGAATCTTGAACGACTGTCGAGCTCACGACGAGAGAAGATCTTTCCTGCTGCCGAAGCATTTCTCGCAGCCAAGACCCGCCCAGCTTTGGCCTGAAATCAGCCGTTTCGCTTTCACGCGAACATCACGTTTACGCGACGGTGTTATCACGTTGCGGTGCGTATCTTCTTTCGCGACTTATCAACGAATTTGGAGAACGTGATATGGAGATTGTGATTTTGGCGATTGGGGTAGTTTGTGCAGGGGTCTTTGTCCATACCTTCCTGACCCTGGAATCCCATGCGAAACAACCTGTACGCATACCGGCTCGAATTGATCGCAGGGGGTAGGACAGGCAAAACCGGCGTTCCCGGGGCGGAGCCATTAATCGATAGAGTAGACTATCGCCATCATTTTGATCAGCCCTGTCGAGCTTTTTACCATGACCTTTCGGACCTTTCTCTTTTTGATGCTTTCGCTTTTCGTAGGCGGAGTCGTCGCAGACGGCGTGCCTCAGGTGGTGCAGGACAAAGCGGCGGAACTGATCCCAGACCGATCGCCGGATTCAGTCAGTGCAACTCCGGTGGCGGGTTTGTATGAGGTGACCTTCGGGACGCAAGTGGTCTATCTGTTTGAAGATGGACAGCATCTTTTGAGTGGTGACTTGATTGATCTCGATGCCGGCGCCAATTTGACTGAGGACGCGAGAAAATCAGGCCGTAAGGCCGTGATTGACGGGCTGGATAAAGCTGGCATGGTGATTTTTTCTCCGCCCGATCCCGTCAGTTCAATTACTGTGTTTACAGACACGGAATGCGGCTATTGCGTGCGTCTTCATGACGAAATTGACCAACTGATGGCGGGAGGCGTGGAAGTGCGTTACCTCGGTTATCCCCGCGCGGGTTTGCAGTCAACTTCCTTCAATACACTGGTTTCCGTGTGGTGTTCAGATAATCCCCAGCAGGCGATGACCGATGCCAAATCGGGCAGATCTGTGGAGCCGCGTACCTGTCAGACCGACATTGCCCAGCATATGGAAGCAGCAGAAGGCGTGGGCGTGCGAGGCACACCGACCATTGTGCTGGAGGATGGCAAGACCATTCCTGGATACATGCCTGCCGGGGATCTGATTCCGATGGCACTTGCGGCAACTTCCGCCATCAACTGAGTTGTCGTTATGAGGCACCGCACACTCTTTATGCGTGCGGCCGTTGTCCTGCTGGCTGTGGCATCACTATCGCGTGTGAGCGCCGCGGATGGGGCATCCGCCGCTTTGACGCCAGTGCCGTCAGAGCACGCGTCTCCGCCCGCACTTGTTTTGAATGATCTCAACGGGGATCGGCTATCCCTTGATGATTTTTCTGGAAAAGTTCTGCTGGTGAATTTCTGGGCAACCTGGTGCCCCCCTTGTGTTAAGGAGTTGCCTTCAATGCAGGCGGTGCGCCGGCAGCTTGCCGGTGAACCCTTTGAAGTGATCGCGGTAAACGTGGGTGAAGATCCAGTCGATGTGAGTAATTTTCTCAACCGAATCGATGCGGAGCTGGAATACCCGATACTGCTCGATGAAAACATGGTAGCGGCCAAAAACTGGAAAGTGCGAGCATTGCCCACGACTTATATCATCGACTCTCAAGGCCGGGCCCGCTATATCGCGCTGGGAGAGCGGGATTTTGACGCTCCCGATGTGGTGTCCATACTGCGCTCGCTCGCTCTGCCGGACGCTTAGGGCGGTGAGAGCCATCATTGATGTTTGATGTTCGGGTTTCCTCCC
>DLPX01000003.1:0-4273 GCA_002477475.1 Proteobacteria bacterium UBA7447 | reverse complement strand
CACCGTTGCTGATCTTCCTGGTCGTCGGCGCATTCCTGGCGGTTGGGCTGAAACTCGACCCCCGGGAAGTTCCCTCCCCGCTAATCGACAAGCCGGCGCCCCAGTTTGAGTTGCCGCGCCTGCTGCAGATGGAGGGATTAGTGGGCACGAGTGATCTGCGTGGCGAGGTCTGGCTGTTGAATGTTTGGGCATCGTGGTGTGCCGCCTGTCGAGTGGAGCATCCACTGTTTAACGATCTGGCGGGAAAAAAGATCGTCAGGATCGTGGGGCTCAACTACAAGGACGCCTCGGCCGATGCCCGAAGGTGGTTGCGGGAGTTTGGAAATCCCTATGATGTGATTGCAGTAGACAGGGAGGGTGCTGTCGGAATCGATTGGGGGGTCTACGGTGTGCCCGAGACGTTTGTCATCGATCGTGAAGGAATCATCCGGTATAAACACATCGGCCCTGTTGATCAAAAAGTGCTGAGTGACGTGATTTTGCCTTTGGTGAGCGATCTGAAAGGCTAGTTCAATACGCCAGTGCACGCATCGCTTGCGCGGTTTTTGGTGTGCTAAATTGGCAGAGCGCGTTTTTGCCCAACCCCGACCAACGAAAGAGCGCTCGGCAGACAAGCGGGTCCTCGCCGCTCGCGGAGCAAGACAGAACAAAAAAAGCACAGGGAGCAGATCATGTACATCGATTTTGGCGATATGACACCCCAGCAGGTGTACATCACCATGACCCAGACAGTGATTCCACGGCCGATTGCCTGGGTGCTGTCTGAAAACGTGGACGGGTCGCTTAATCTCGCGCCTTACTCCTATTTCAACGCGGTCTCAAGCGATCCCGCGCTGGTGATGATTTCAGCGGGCGTAAAGCCCGATGGCGGAATCAAGGATACGCGCGACAACATTCGCGACCGCCGGGATTTCGTCATTCACATTACCAGCCTCGATCAACTCGATAATATGAACGCCTCTTCGGCGAGCTTCGACCCCGGGGTATCAGAGGTCGATCAACTGGGGCTTTCGACAGTGCCGATCGAGGGCTCCCGCCTGCCGCGGCTTGCCGATGCGCGGGTGGCCTTTGCCTGCAGCCTCTACGATATCCACTATATCGGGGAGGGTCCCCAGTCGCTCATACTGGGAGAAGTCCACGGCTTGTTTGTGGACGACAGCGCTGTAGCAGAAGATGCCAAGGGCCGGCGCAAAATCCTGGCAGACAAGATCAACCCGGTCGGCAGACTGGGTGCCAGTGAATATGTCAGTTTTGGAGAACTATTGACGCGCCAGCGTCCCGACTGATTCTCGGTGGGGGCGTCGATCAACTGCGCATGATGCGACGTAATCTTTGCAAGGCAACGATGATAGCCGCGTGTTTTACGATCCCGTGAACGAGCGTTGTCGGGCTTGAGGAAAAAAACGACAACAGCATGCTACGTTGTTAGTTCGGTCAGTCCGAGTTTATGAGTTGCCCTCTGACCGCTAAAAAGGACTCAAAAAACTTGCGTCGTCGTTCAACTCATGAGGCTAAATATCTGATTGGAAAGCGGATCGCGCTTCTTGGTGCCGTGTAGGTTGATCATTGGTTTTGCACAAACCGGTGATGAGGCCCTGCGGATTGGCCGATTCTGGCCTGTCACCTTGAGACACAACGCCTACGGGGCCTAACTGACTGAAAATTAGACACTATTTGTCTGCCTAAAAAATAGGCAATCAAGTGCATAGCCCTTTTGCCAGTTGGTGAGAACTCCTGAGCGGCAACTTGTGCACAAAGTTATCCACAGCTTCTGTGGGCAACCCGGAAACCCTTCGGTGCGTCAATCATTTATGACCCATTACTTGTGTGCGACGGAAAGTGTAATGTGTAAATCATCTGGCAGCATCGGTTCCTCTTTTTCATGAGTGCTAAACGAATTGTGCAGGTGGCATTGCCGGTAAGGCTGCGCCGTCTATTTGATTACCGCGTCGATCACCTGGCCAGGGTGCCCGATACCGGTGCGAGGGTATTGGTGTCGCTGCAAAAGCGAAAAGTCGTCGGCATCGTTTGCGCAAGCAGTGAAACCAGTGCGCTGCCGCTTTCAAAACTTAAGGCAGTGAGCCGTGTTCTCGACGACAAACCGCTATTGCCAAAAGAGCTGTTCAGACTGCTGCTCTGGGCGGCGGCCTATTACCACCACCCGATTGGCGATGTACTGCAGACCGCTTTGCCGGTTCGGCTTCGACGGGATTGTCCGGCGGAACCCAAGCCGCTTTATCTTTGGCGTATCAGCGATGCCGGGCGGGAGCGCCTTGGTACGATTCCAGCGCGATACGCGGCCCAGCGACAGGTGCTGGAACTGCTTGTCGGTGCAGAAGGCGGGGCTCTGCCGAGCCAAAGCCTGCCATCCGCCCTTTCTAATGCGACAACGGTGCTTGCGCGTCTTGAGACGCAGGGTTTTGTGGAGAAAATGGTGGTGGATATGCAGGGATTGCCTCGAGACCGCGAGACGGCTCCAACCCTTAATAGGGCGCAGCAGGCGGCAAGTATCTCCCTGGAGGAGGCTGCGGGCACCTACGCCCCATTCCTGCTGGATGGGATTACCGGCAGCGGGAAAACAGAGGTGTATCTGGACTGTGCTTGCCGAGCTATCGCCCGCGGACGACAGGCGCTGGTGCTGGTGCCTGAAATTGCATTGACGCCACAGCTCATCGCCCGCTTTGAAGGGCGGTTGGGCAGCGCTTTAGCCGTGCTGCATTCGGGTTTGACGGATACCGAGCGCCATCGGGCCTGGTGGCGCGCCCGAGAGGGGAGCGCAGCCGTGGTGCTGGGGACCCGATCAGCGGTCTTTGCACCCCTTGCGCGCCCCGGCGTCATTATTGTGGATGAAGAGCACGACCTGTCCTACAAGCAAAGAGAGGGGTTTCGCTACCAAGCAAGGGATATCGCAGTAAAAAGGGCGCAGTTGGCCGATATTCCAGTAGTGTTGGGCTCCGCGACACCCTCGCTGGAAAGCATGGCGAATGTGGCCAACGGCCGCTATCGGCATCTCAAGCTTGAATCGCGGGCAGGTTCCGCCAAGTTACCTAAGGTCGAGATTCTCGATCTCAATCGTCTGGCTCTCAATGACGGGCTGTCGGCACCGGTAGTTGGCGCACTTAAGGAATGCCTCTTACGAGGCGAGCAAAGCCTGGTTTTCGTGAATCGCCGCGGCTTTGCGCCGGTGATCGTCTGTACTGACTGCGGCTGGCAGGCACTTTGCCCGCGTTGTGATGCCAGGCAGACGCTGCACCGGAGCACCGGCCGGGTGATCTGTCACCATTGCGGGCGCCAGGCGCCGGCACCATGTACGTGCCCACAATGCCAAAAAGAGACCCTGTTCCCGGCGGGCGAGGGAACCCAGCGGGTGGAAGAGGCGCTGGTTCGGATTTTCCCTGAAGCGGCCGTGATGCGCATAGACAGTGATGCGCTGGGAGGGCCGGACGACATGGCCAGAGCGCTTCAAGCGGTAAAGGATCGCAAGGTCGATATCCTGGTGGGCACGCAGATGTTGTCAAAGGGGCATGATTTTGCGGGCGTCACACTCGTCTGTGTGTTGGCCGCTGATCACGGCTTGTACAGCTTGGATTTTCGAGGGTCAGAGAGACTTTTTCAGCAGCTTTCCCAGGTGTCCGGCCGAGCTGGCAGACGCGAGACCCGTGGAGCAGTTCTGGTCCAGACGGCGCATCCGGAAGATCCCGCGTTTGTCCGGTTGCGTGAGCATAATTTCGCAGGTTTCGCGAAAGCGGCGCTGGTTGAGAGAAAAACGGCTGGATATCCGCCTTATGTCCGTTTTGCGCTGATGCGGGCAGAGTCGACCCAAAGCCGTGCTCCCATCCGCTTTCTCCAATCCGTCGCCCTGGCAGCAGAGAATCTAGCTTCGCGCAGCGCGGTCGAGATCATGACGCCAGTCCCTTCGCCGATGGAACGCCGGGCCGGGCGTTTTCGGGCGCAGCTGCTGGTGAGAAGCAAGGACGAGCGGCAGTTTCACCGTTTTCTTGAAGATTGGGTGCAGGGGATTGAGACTTCGCGCACCGCAGCGCGGGTCCGCTGGTCTCTGGATGTGGACCCCCAGGAGATGTACTGAGCGGAATATTTTGCTGACTGGGCCGGCAACCGGATTCAGGGCCTTTTCATTACGCGGGACCTTGGGCCAGAATCAACGATCGATTTGCTTTTTGGACCCCGTCTTTGTCCCAGTTAGATCTTTCCGGAGTGCTCTGCCAAACCGAGCAGGCCTTTACGCTTCCTCCCGCCTGCTACGTCGATGAGG
>DLPX01000044.1 GCA_002477475.1 Proteobacteria bacterium UBA7447 | reverse complement strand
ACCAGACGACGCACGTCGTATTGACGCAATGCTTCGGCCACCATGGGAAGCGTTGCGTCGGCGGGTATGCTGAAAAGTTTTCGGTTCGCAATATCCCCAACAGTGGTGTCATTAACCGATACGTTTGCGCCAAGCACTTTGGTCACGACATCGCGCTGCGTCACGATGCCCCACTGCCCACTCGCGTCGGGTTCGATCATGATGGATCGCATTCCGAGGTCGCGCATTTTCTGAAGCGCTTCTGCGACGCTGGTGGTATCCGGAACGCTTTTGAGCGGCGACATGATGCCAGCTGCGGTAGACGGCTGCCGGCCTGAGTCTTTCATGGCAGCCATGGGATCACTGACGCGTCTGGCCTCGCGGGCCTCGCGTTCTTTTTGCAGTGTTTCGCGCCGTTCCTGTTCGTAGCGGGCAAGATCTTCCGGATCCCCAGTGATACGCGCAATCAGGGCATCGGCAAAGGTGCTGGTCGATACGGTATGCGCGTTATCCATGAGTCTCGCGAAGTCGTAGGTAACAAATTTTTCCTGAATTACTCGAGGATAGGCTGCGTTAATGAGATCGGCCGCCTCACGCCAGCCCATGTATTCAAGCATCATGACGCCTGAAAAAATAAGAGAGGAAGGGTTCACCTTGTCCTGATCGGCATACTTGGGGGCGGTGCCATGAGTGGCCTCAAAAACTGCCACGTGATCGGCCGTATTGGCGCCCGGCGCAATGCCCATTCCCCCAACTTCGGCCGCTGCCGCGTCAGACAGATAATCCCCGTTAAGGTTCATCGTAGCGATCACGTCAAATTCCGCAGGCCGCAATTGCAGCAACTGAAAAATGATGTCTGCAATACGGTCTTTGATGATAACTTTTCCTGGCGGCGCTTTGCCGCCATGTACGGCGTATAGCTCTTCTTCAGTCACCACCTGATCGCCGAATTCTTCTTTGGCCAGCTCGTAGCCCCAGCTCCGAAAGGCCCCTTCGGTGAACTTCATGATGTTGCCTTTGTGAACCAGGGTGACGCTCTCACGGTGGTTGTCGATCGCGTACTGGATGGCTTTTCTGATCAGCCGCTTGGAGCCAAACGGACTGATGGGTTTGACGCCAAGACCAGCGTCTTCAAAAAACTCAGCGCCCATTTCTGTTCGCAGGAATCTGGCGAGACGAACGTTGTCTTCCGTTCCGGATTCGTACTCAAGACCGGCATAGACGTCCTCGGTGTTCTCCCGAAAGATGACAACGTCGACTTTTTCCGGCTCCTTCATGGGAGAGGGAACGCCCGCGTAATAACGCACAGGCCGGACGCAGGCATAAAGATCGAGTGCCTGGCGAAGCGAGACATTCAGTGAGCGAAAGCCGCCCCCGACCGGAGTGGTGAGAGGACCTTTGATGGCCACAATGAGTTCCCGGATTGCCTCCAGGGTTTCATCAGGAAAATAATTGCCACCGTAGACACGACCCGCTTTCTCACCCAGATAGAGCTCACACCAGTGAATCTGCCGCGCGCCGCCGTAGGCTTTCTCCACTGCCGAATCCAGTACCCGCAGCATGGCGCGGGTAATATCGGGACCAATACCGTCACCCTCGACGTAGCCCACAATCGGGTTGTCCGGGATATGCAGCCGACCTTCTTTGACGGAAATCTTCTCTCCCTGTTCTGGCAAGTGAATGTGCTGGTAACTCATGTGGTCGAACCTCTGGTAGATTCCGGGCACACCTTTGATCGGAGCCGCGGATTTGTCAGCTCATGCCCGCTTCTGAAGGCACAAGCTGCTTGTTATCAAACTGCAAGCAAATTTTACCATTTGTGAATTTTTAACCGTTTGGGCTTATGAGTACCTGACTTGGGTCAGGTCGTTTTCCTGTTGGGAGGGTTCGCAAACTTCGATGACAGATGAGATGAACAACGGTCAGACCAGCGATTCCCCGTGGACGCGTCAGCGGGTGCTAACGCTTGGTGCGCTCATCAGCTGCCTCAGTATCTACGGAATCACCATCAGCCTCTTTACACCTTTGCTATCGCTTATTCTGGAAGGGAGAGGGGTTAGCACAACCATCATCGGTGCGCTGGCGATGACAGCCCCGGTGGGTGTCATGATTGGGTCTTTTGTTGTCCCCAAGATCATGCGTGGACTGGAGGGGCGAAACCTTCTGGCAGCGGGTGTCGTGATTGAAATTGCATTGATCTATGCGTTGATGACCACCGAGTCATTAGTCGCCTGGTTCATCATCCGCTTTCTTATGGGTCTGACGGGAGTGGTACTTTTCGTTGTGACGGAAACCTGGATGATCGAAATCGCGCCGAAGCCGCATCGAGGCCGCGTGATGGGCCTTTACAACACTACGCTCGCCCTAAGTTTTGCGATTGGTCCCTTGATGCTGTCGTATACGGGCATCTCGGATCTGACTCCGTTTGTGGCCGGCATCGTTCTGATGGCACTTGCAGGTTTGCCTCTGTTTTTTGCCGATCGATACCGTCCGTCTTCCGTCGAAGAGCCTTCATTTGGGGTATTGAGCTTTTTGAAGGTGGCGCCACTTCTGGCTGTCGCCTGCTTTGTGGTGGCATTCAAGGATCTCGCGACCACGAGTCTGATGCCGGTATATGGCCTGAGAGTCGGTCTGGACGAATCCGCCGCAACACTGATGCTCTTTTTCGGCGCTTTGGGCGGCGCACTGCTGCAATTGCCGATTGGCTGGGCCGCTGATTATTTTGATGCTCGCAAGGTTCTGGTGACCTGCGCCCTGGTAGCGTTTCTGGGTGCGCTCGTGTGGCCCCTGGTAGTCGCATCAAAGATTTTGCTCTGGATCACATTATTTCTGTGGTGGGGGTTTTTTGCCGGCGTCTATACGGTCACCATGATCATCGCGGGGCAGTGGTTCAAAGGCGTAGAGTTGGCGACAGCGATGGCCGCGTTTGGCGTGTATTGGGGCTTCGGTGCGTTCGTGGGGCCGCTTGTGGGTGGACTCAGCATGGACCTTTGGGATCCTTACGGATTGGCCCTAGTCATGGTGCTGGTGGCGGGTGGATTTCTCATGATGAGTCTTCGCAAAGCGTACTATCGCTTAAAACCGATTACTTGATCTGACCCCAGCCTTGATCTTTTTTTGCGATACAGCGGGACTTTCGTGAAGGCGTCGGGCTTTGCGTTTAGGCTTGAGCTCAGCGGACTGTTAAAGCTCAGTCTGCCAATCATGTTCACGCAGTTCATTCAGGTCAGTAACACCACCGTTGCGATCTTGATGATGGGTCGGGTCGGCTCCGTCGAGTTGGCGGCCTTGGGACTGGGTGGATCCTTCATGATCTTTGTGTTTCTGATTTGTCTTGGGGTCATGATGTCCCTGTCGCCTACTATCGCTCAGCACTTTGGCGCAGGACGTAACAAGGGCATCAGAAGTGCTTTTCAGCAGGGCCTGTGGCTTGCCGCGATCACCAGCATCGCAGCCTTCTTTTTACTGCGTGAGATGGGATATCTTATGTATTGGATAGGGGTAGACCCTGCCATCATCCCGCTAGTGCAGGATTATCTGGATCTTGCGGCCTGGTCGATGCCGCCGTTTTGCTTTTATCTCGCGTTGAGATTTCTTTGTGAGGCCACAGGCCATTCCCGGCCGATGCTGGTGATCAACGTTGCCACACTCCCTGTTGTGATCGTCGGCAACTGGGCATTGATCTTCGGACACTTGGGCCTGCCGCCTCTGGGCGTTGAGGGGGCGGCGATGAACCTGGTGCTCGTCGGGACACTTAATGCGTTAGGACTACTCGGGTTTGTGCTCTTGGCGCAGCGCTATCGCGCCCGTCGTTTGTTCAGCTCGTTTCCAATGCCGGGGCGAGAATGCCTTGTTTTATCAAAACTCGGCGTGCCGATCGCGGCGACGCTGGTGCTCGACTCAGGTTTTTTCAGTGCGATAGCCTTGATGATGGGGAAGATGGGTCACGTTTGGCTTGCAGCACACCAGGTCGCCATCAACTATGCCACGGTGGTCTTCATGATTCCGGTAAGCGTCTCGAGCGCGACGATGGCGCGGGTCGGACAGGCGATTGGTCAGAAAGATCCTGCTTTGGCCCGTGCACGTGGATTGCTTGGCCTTTACTGCAGTTTGGCATTGGTGATTCCATCAATCCTGCTAATCCTCGCCGCACCCCAGTGGATAGCGGGTATCTATACATCAGACGTCGCAGTGGTCCAGGCCGCATTACCGCTGTTATTCGCGGTCGCATTTTTACAGATGTTTGATGCCACTTACATCACCGCGCAAGGGGCGTTGCGCGGCTTTAAAGATGTCAATGGACCGCTACTGATCTCGTTCAGTTTCTGGATTGTCGGCTTGCCCGCAGCCTGGTGGCTGGGCATCGAGACGGGTCGGGGCGCGGTGGGGTTATGGTGGGGGATGGTGGCAGGCATTGCCGTGACCGCCATGCTGCTGGTGTGGCGCTTTAATACGGTTTCAGCCAGGACGGTTCGGCAAACTCCGGCTTGATGCTTACCGACGATTCGGCCCGCGACGGACGGTGGTGCGAAGGTTCTGGTAGGGGACTTCCTCAAGGCTGCAGTAGTTAACCCCTGGGGACTGTGCATGCAGGATGAGGTCTGCGATTGGCTCAAAGTCATCACGAAAATGCACCGTACTTTTTACAGCAACAATCTTCTTTTCACCAGGATCAATACCAATGTGAGTCAGGATCGCCCGGTCCAGACACTGACAGCGCTTGCTGCCGACAAGCACGCTGACGCTCGATTCGCTGTCGACTATCTCGAGCAGGGCCGTGGGTCCAATCTGGGCCGTAGCGCCGGCATACATGGCCCCGCTGAAAGCAAACTCGCCATCGCTTAACGCCAGAACCCGACACCTGGCCTGATAAGAGCCCATATCAGGCAGCCCTGATTTCCCCCCAAGCGCGGCATCAAAAATCCCGCCTTCGCCCAGCTCCTGTGCGGCGGCAACCGTCTGCGGATCATGCAGCAACGCGAGCACTGCGTCGGTGGCCTTGCCGTCAACCAGCGCTTTCAGCAGGCCGGTGGTGTCTGAGGTGGCGCCGGCCCCTGGATTATCCTGTACATCTGCGATGATGACCGGTTTGCTCCCGGTATGAGACATCGCTTTTGCAACTGCGGAATCGGCTGAGAGCAAGGCGCTGTCAAAAGCCGTTTCTTTTGTTTCCATCGCTTCAATGATGCGCTGTGCGTGCTCATCTGCCTCGGCTTGCGATGCGGCATAGGCAACCACAGCAGGACCTGCGTCATAGATATCCGCCGGGGGAAAGCCCATCGCAATATCGCAGTGTGCCTGCCCTGCAGCGCTATCTTGGGGCAGGAGTTGATAGAGTTCTTTGCAAGGAGAAGCGCCCGTGTACTGTGCTGACAACGGCACCAAAAAAGATGCCTGCCGCATTGCCGGGTATAGGATCTCCCCTGAAAGCAATCTTTGCAGTATCGGAAAACACCGTGCACCGGTTGCCGCCATGTCGATATGCGGATAGGTTCGGAATATGCAAAAAGCCGAGGCATGGCTCACCATGCGCTCTGTGATGTTGGCATGAAGATCCAAACTGACGACGATAGGCAGGGCAGCGCCCGTCAGTTCGCGAATCCGGGAGAGCAGTTCGCCCTCGCCATCCTCATGAGATTCGGTCACCATCGCTCCGTGCAGGTCAAGATAAATTGCATCGAGAGCGCCGGCCTGTTTGATCCCGTCCAGAATCATCGTTGAGATGTTTTCAAATGCGTCGTCAGTG
This sequence comes from Proteobacteria bacterium UBA7447, assembly GCA_002477475.1. Taxonomy (GTDB): domain Bacteria; phylum Pseudomonadota; class Gammaproteobacteria; order Arenicellales; family UBA868; genus UBA868. The sequence goes on along the minus strand of DLPX01000044.1, from coordinate 2,442 downwards.
ACGTGAGCAGAAGGCTCGGCCGAGGCCCAGACAACAGGAACCAGTTCTATGTCTGGTTCCGAGCGGGTGGCTTCAACGAAACCGGCTATTGGCAGGTTGATCCCCTGTGTCCCGGTAATGACGTCAGCGCCCTGCAGCAGGCCGGGCCAGCCGTCCGCTTCAAGAAATTCATTAAAGGATGCTTTGGTGGCGCCGAATGTATTGGTTTCGTGCTGAAAACCGGCGATCAGAATCCTGGTCATCTTGTTCCTCCTAAGAACGGTATCGGGTCTCCCCGAGAACCAGCGTCTGTGAGACCGAAAGTTTTTGCATATTTTCAGGATCATCGAGCGGATTGCCGGATAGCACGGCAAAGTCTGCTCTTTTGCCTGCCTCGATGCTGCCCCGATCATGTTCCTGGAACACCTGCCAAGCAGCATCGATGGTATGCGCCCTCAAAGCGCTAAGGGGTGAAAGGGCCTGGTCCTGGCCGATTGTTTTTCCCGAAAGCGATTGCCGATTAACAGCGCACCACATCAGGTGCAAGGGTCGGGTCGGCGTTACCTGGGCATCGTTATGGATGGTAAAACGTATTCCTCGTTCTTCGGCCCAGCGGGTAGGGCACATATTGCGCACCCGGTCTGGACCGAACGTCACAGCGCTATGAAAATCGCCAAAGTAGTGAAGGTGAGCGGGAAAGAAGCTGACACTGACGCCGGCAGTTGCCATGCGATCCAGCTGGTCTTCCCGGAGATTTTGCGAATGGATCAGCGTGTGGCGATGATCCTCTCGTCTGTTGGCGCGCTGGGCCGCTTCAATGGCATCGAGGGCTAGGTCTGCCGCTGCATCTCCATTGGCGTGGATATGACACTGAAACCCAAGGTCATGCAGTTTGCTGATACGTGTGACCATTTGCTCGCGACTGAATGGAAGTTCGCAGCGATGATGGGGATCACCGTTGAGCGGCTTGAAGTACGGCTGTGTCAGGCAGGCAGTCTGCAGATGAAATGATCCATCGACAAAGACTTTTCGGGGTCCGAGAAATATTCCACTGCCGGGTTCTGGCAGGGGAATATCGAGCTCGCCCGCCGTCAACTTTGGCTCAAGAAATCCCGCAGGTAACACCATGGTATCTATCGGCGGGTGGGATTCATTTGCGATCTGGCCGAAATAACCCAAAAGCGTCTTTGTGGCCCACGCATTTTGGGCGAGGGTGACGCCCTGTCCAAGATATTCATCGGCCGCGTCAACGTAGGCAGAAAGGAATTTTTCGTAACTGATCTGAAATTCCGAGTCGCCCATCTTGCCCATAGCCGACATCCCTTCACAAAGGCCATTGAGTTCCCCGGTCAAGGGGTCTCGTCCGAATTTACCGCCCGCCGGATCCTGTGAATTCTTATCAACCGCACGAAACGCCAGAGCCAGGCTGTTGGCGACACCTGCGTGCCCGGAGACGTGGAAGAGCCAGACCGGATGTTCCACCGAGACAGCATCTAATTCATTGCGTGTCGGGAAGCGCTTTTCCTCAAGTTCTGCCGGGTTGATCATGGCCCCCACGACCCAGTCACCGGGTTTAGTGACACGGGCTTTTTGGTGCAGTTGTTCAAGCACCTCAGCGATATTGGAACAAGCACCCAGTGGAGGAGGAGAAAGGTCGACGCGATGCAGTTTTAAGAATCCCGAGTCGGGAAAGTGGCCATGAGGATCAATAAAGCCGGGTATTACCGTCTGGCCGTCTAGGTTGACCTCTTCGGCATGGGTGGCGATCGCTCGACATTCAGCTTCCCTCCCCACTGCTTTGATTCTGCCGCCCTCAATCAGAACGCTGTCCGCTGTTGAGTAATCCTTATCCATGATAAGGAAATTGCCGTTATAAAGAAGACGTTGAGACATGGCGGTTGTACTCGCAATGAGTTTTGAGAGATTATGTCACCTCGTAACGGGGGGTGGGTATGTGAGTCAGATCGTCGATACATTTGTGCATCAGGTTAAAGAGTGGGAACATGTCTGGATTCCCATGCCGGACGGAGTTCGTCTTTCCGCAAGAATCTGGCTGCCGGAAGATGCTGAGTCCTCGCCGGTGCCTGCCATTCTGGAATACATCCCTTACCGCAAACGTGACGGCACTCGGGTGCGTGATGACTGTCGGCATCGTTACTGGGCCGGACATGGCTACGCGTCGATTCGATTGGATATCCGGGGCACCGGAGACTCAGAGGGTCTCATCACAGATGAGTACGCCCTGATCGAACAGGATGACTGCGTTGCAGCGATTGCCTGGATTGCCGAGCAGGACTGGTGTTCGGGCCGTGTGGGCATGACCGGGATCTCGTGGGGCGGCTTCAATGCTTTGCAGGTGGCTGCGCGGCGTCCGCCCGAACTCAAGGCCATTATCACCCACTGCTCTACCGACGATCGCTACGCGGATGACGTGCACTGGATGGGGGGATGTCTGCTGACCGA
>DLPX01000069.1:1199-46398 GCA_002477475.1 Proteobacteria bacterium UBA7447 | reverse complement strand
GCGCCAGCGTCGCGGGCCATTTGGATGATCTGTTTTGAGGTAGTGCCTCGAACGATCGAATCATCGACCAGAAGAACGTTTTTGCCACGAAATTCCAGATCGATAGCATTGAGTTTCTGTCGGACCGATTTCTGCCTCTGGGCCTGGCCCGGCATTATGAAGGTTCGCCCGATATACCGATTCTTGATGAATCCCTCACGGTATTTGAGCCCAGCCACATTGGCTAACTGCAACGCCGAAGTCCGGCTGGTGTCGGGGATAGGAATCACGACATCGATGTCATGATCTGGCCAGGCCTCGAGCATGTGCTCAGCCAGTTTCTCGCCCATTCTGAGCCGGCTCTTATAAACCGCGACATCGTCCATGATCGAGTCGGGCCGGGCCAAGTAAACGTACTCAAAAAGGCAAGGAGTCAGTTCCGTTTGAGAGGCGCAAACTTCTCGCTCAATGGTGCCATCCATCTTGATCACGACCGCCTCTCCAGGAGCAATATCTCCCAGGGAGCGGTATCCCAGGACATCCAACGCCACACTTTCGGAAGCCGCCATCACAGAACGCCCGTCGCCATCGATAAGCTCGCCCAGCACCAGCGGGCGAATGCCATTAGGATCCCGAAATGCCACTAGCCCATACCCGACGATCATAGCCACCACCGCGTAGGCCCCCTGGCAGCGTTCATGCAGCCGTCGGACGGCATCGAATACGTTCCGGGTCTGAAGCACTGCATCCCCTCCTCGCACGAACTCCATGAGTTCATGCGCAAATACATTCAGCAACACTTCCGAATCCGAACCGGTATTGATTTGCCTCAGATCATCTTGAAATAACTCCTCACTGAGCTCCGCCGCGTTAATCAAGTTTCCGTTGTGTCCTAATGCAAGCCCGAACGGAGAATTGACATAGAACGGCTGCGCCTCTGAACGGTTGTCGCCTCCTGCGGTCGGGTATCGCACATGCCCCAGCCCCATATTGCCCTTTAACTGAAGCATGTGCCGCGTCTGAAACACATCACGTACGAGACCACTGTCTTTGCGCAGAAAGACCCGTCGGCCGTCGCAGGTCATGATGCCGGCTGCGTCCTGTCCGCGGTGCTGAACCACGGTCAGCGCATCATAGATTCTCTGGTTAACGGGACTGTTCCCAACAATACCGACAACGCCACACATGGTCAGACTCTCTCCTTGAGATGCTAATCTGCACTACCAGAACTGCCGGGCAATTCACCCTCCAGCCACCCGGCGCCAATCCCTTCCATGGTTCCCGGGGGGAGGTACACTGCTACCCAATCCAATGCTCGATCAAACACGGGAATCATCATCGAGGCATTGTACCAATCCTGTTCGTTAACAGCGGTGTGACCCGCCAGTATCAATGCGACCAACAGGATTACGACGGCACGGCCAAATCCAAATAATCCGCCCAGGATTCGATCCGTCCCGGCAAGCCCGGTAGCCTTGAAGATTTTGCTGAGTAGGCTCGTCAGCAGCATTAAAGCCACCAACACCAAAACGAAAACCAAAACGGCTGAGACGGCTTGTGACAGGGTCGGATTTTGCAGTGCTTTATCGATAATCTGTGCGACACTCGAGCTGTACCGATAGGCTATCCAGAACGCCATTATCCAGGAGACCAAAGAGAGGAGTTCGCGCAACAGACCCCGGAACAGGCCGAACACAAGTGAAACACCCATCACCGCGAGAATCACGATATCCGCGATAGCCGGTCCAGCGGCTGCAATTTCAGTCACTTGACCCACCAGTGCATGTTTGGGAGCCGCCTAGTTTCAATTAAGTTTGATAACAAACGCTGGCTCTCCAGTGACCAACATCGCCTTTCCGCTCTCGCGCTCCGCGGTCGTCAGGTCAGCGAAGGGGCCTAGGAAAATACGAACCATGGGACGTCCGTTAATTTCTATGGTCTCTTGACGGGAGGTCATTCCATTACTCGAAAGCAGGTCTGCCCGCCTTTTCAGGTTGTCAGGCTCGGAGAAGACACCGACCCGAACCACCCAGCCTGCTTGCGCGCCAGACAACGCGTTAGAGTCAGAAACGGTCTGCGTGCCGCCACCAACCCCATCGCCGCTTTGATTTGTCGTTGACTCCGACGTGGAGGATCCAGTTTCCTCTTGTGAATTTTGGTCAGCTCGCTCGCTGGAAATTTCAGGATCTGGGTTGATGGAAGTTTTGGATAAATCTACAGCGGGTTCAATAGACGAAATGAATTCGCTTTTTGGTTGTGGAATCAGAAACGTTTCGTCGATCGCCTGGCGCCCGTTTTGGCCGCTCAGCAGCCATGGCAACAATAACACCGGGACGGATAGCAGAATAACCGCCCCGGTAGCACGATACTTAAGGTTGAACGGGGGCTCTGAGGTCGTTTCCATTTATGCGCCTTCCCGTTCTGAGGCCGAAAGCAGTATATCACCCACGAGGTAAAACGATCCAAAAACCACAAGCCGGTCACCGGGTCGGCTGTCGGCCAACGCAGCTTCAAAACAAGCGCTGGGTTTTCCTCCTTCCGCAGGATCAGTAATACCCGAGTTACTCAACACAGACCGTAGCTCCTCATAGGTCAACGCACGATCGTCCTCCAGTACTGCGGGATACCAATAATCTATGACAGGACGCATCGCCTCTATAGCAGCGCCAATCTCCTTGTCTTTCAACATGGCAAAGACCGCGCGTGTTTTACCCGGAACGGATTCACTACGAAGCGCGCCTGCTAACGCGGTGACGGCCTCGACGTTGTGTCCCACGTCAAGCCAAATTGGAATCTTGCCGTCAATCCGCTCCTGACGACCCCGCACTTTCAATCCCCGCAGCGCATCGACATGCTCCGGCCCCACGGGCAGTCGGTCTTCCAGCGATCGTATGGCCGCAAGGGCGCCGGCCAGGTTTCGTGACTGGGTCAGGCTGTTGGGTTTGACCTCACAGCGCTCTAAAAAAGACTCTCGATTCCAGTTCTTTCCTCCGGATGAGAAAAATGTCTTCCCCTGTGTTTCTTTTACAGCGAAGTCTTGTTCTGCGAACTGGCAGTCGCACTGCAAAGCCGCGAGCCGGTTCACTATCGACCGGGGAGGATCGGGATCTGAGACGATCGCGCGACCGCGGTACCGCAGAATCCCGGCCTTCTCTCTTCCAATCGCTTCCCGAGAGTTCCCAAGCCAGGCCTGATGATCCAGGTCGATAGAGGCAATCACCGCAAGATCGCAATCAACCGCATTAACAGCATCCAATCTGCCTCCCATTCCAACCTCAAGAATCCAGATATCCAATCTGGCCCTTGAGAAGAGTTCGAAAGCCGCGAGAGTACCAAACTCAAAATAGGTCAAAGGGATCATTCCGCGTGCTGTGTTGACCGCCTGAAACGCCTGGCAAAGTTGTTCCGCAGAAGAGGGTTCACCCGCGACTTTCACCCGCTCCCCGTAGTCCACCAGGTGCGGAGATGTGTAAGCGCCCACCCGATAGCCCGCAGACCGGTAGACCGCATCGAGCATAGCCGTGGTGGTTCCCTTTCCGTTAGTGCCGCCAACGGTGATGATGACCTTGGGGTAGGTAGGGACGAGGCAGTGCAACACCCGCCGGACCCTGTCCAGGCTGAGATCAATCGTCCTGGGATGAACGGACTCAATAAACTCGAGCCAATCGCTTAATTCCCAGTCATCCTGCGGATGCATATAGAGAAATTATTCTAGGTCGACACGAGGCGCCGAGACATCCCCTGGAAACAACAGTTCGGCCGTTGCATCTGTGACGGGCCCGAAACCCAGTGTTTGCAGCGACTCCCCGATCGTCTCTCGCAATTCATTTCGCGCAACCACCATATCTACCGCGCCATGTTGCAGCAAAAACTCAGACTGCTGAAACCCCTCGGGGAGCGTTTCGCGAACCGTTTGCTCAATTACCCTTGGCCCTGCGAAGCCGATCAGGGCCCGAGGTTCCGCAATAATGAGATCACCAAGCATCGCGAAACTTGCTGACACACCCCCCATTGTGGGGTCAGTCAAGACGGAGACGAAAGGCAGACTGGCACTCTTTAATTTGTTCAGAGCCGCCGTTGTCTTGGCCATCTGAAACAGTGAGAACAGGCCTTCCTGCATCCGGGCGCCCCCGCTCGCGCTGAAACAGATAAAGGGGTTTCCGTGTGCCACTGCGTCATCAACGCACTGCGTAAACTTCTCACCAACGACGGCGCCCATCGATCCGCCCATGAATCCAAACTCAAACGCGGCCGCTGAAACCGGAATATCCAGCAGCCTGCCCCGCCCTGCGACCAAGGCCTCTGGCTCCTGACTGGTCTTTCCCGCGTCGGACAGCCGATCACGATAGCGTTTAGCATCACGGAAATTCAATACATCAACGGCGCGTAACCCTGCGCCAATCTCGTCAAACCGGCCGTCGTCGAAAAATCCGCTGAGGCGTGCCCTTGCCCCCAGGCGCATGTGATGGCCACATTTCGGACACACCTGCATTCCTCGATCAAGATCCGCGCTGTACAGAACAGTGCTGCAGTCATCGCACTTGCGCCATAGACCCTGCGGCACGCCTCTCCGGGTCGCCGCTGACGCCACGTCCTTGATCTTGGGGGGGATCAATCGGTCAAACCAACTCATGCGTCTTCTCCAACCTTCGAATCAATGCCCTGCGTATCCCAGGCACGAACCGCCCTGCAGAACTCAACAATCTTCACTGCACTTTTCTTGCCCGGTTCCGACTCTACACCGGTGCTGACATCTACCGCCCAGGCGCCTGACTGTTTCAACGCTTCGCCTACATTATCGGCCGCAAGGCCTCCCGCGAGAATAACTGGCGCGTTTAGCGCGATTCGTGCGCGGGTCCAATCAAATGCAGCACCCGTCCCTCCTACTGATTCGGGATGATAGGTATCCAGCAGAAATGCTCTGGCGTTCGGATGTTGGTCGCTAAGCGCTTCGAGGTCTACCCCGTCCCGCATCCGGACCGCCTTCATATAGGGCATTCCGTAAGTCTCGCACTGCTCGCGGGTTTCGTTCCCGTGAAACTGGAGCAGGGTTAATGGAACCCGATCGAGAACCGCCGACACCTCTGTCTCGTTCGGGTCAACAAAGACGCCGACCAGGTCTACCAATGCCGGGACAGACGCTGCGAGTGATGCTGCCTGGTCCACGTCGACGGCCCGAGTACTTGGCGGAAAAAAAACCAAACCAAGCGCATCAGCCCCGCAGGCAACAGCGACTGCTGCGTCTTCTGCACGAGTCAGGCCGCAGATTTTTACTCGGGTTCGCACCGTCCTATTTTACCCCTTGCGATTTTTCCTTTCGGAAGCTCCCCAGAACCTGCAGGGCTCTGGAGCCTCCGGGAGTCCGAAGGTCGAGGGATAACGTACGCCGGTGAAATACAGCCCATCCGGAAGCGCTGTCACCCCCCCGGCAGTCCTGTCTCGACTTTCAAGCACCTCCTTCGCCCACACAATGGGTTTTGAGCCAGTCGCGATCGCGATCAGTGCTCCAGCGATATTTCTAACCATATGTTGCAAAAAACCGTTTGCCTCGATGTCTATCCATATCCAGGGGCCCTGACTGTTTACCGACAACTCATAAATCTCGCGCACCGGTTGCTTTGACTGGCAACCACTTGCCCTGAAAGCGGAAAAATCATGCCGACCCACCAGGGCCGTCGCCGCATGCTGCATGCGCGAAACATCAAGTTTTTCGTAGGTCCAGGCAACTTTCCCTGATAGAAAGGTCGGTCGAACATCCCGACAAAACAAGATGTACCTATAACGTCTCGCCACTGCGGTGAAACGCGCATGAAACTCGGGATTGACTGCTTTGACCCAAATTAAGGCGAGTCCGGTCGGCAGGTGGGTGTTTGCGCCCCGCAACCAGTTGAGCGGGGAACGTACAGCGAATGAATCAAAATGGGCGACCTGGCCGGTAGCGTGGACCCCCGTGTCTGTCCGTCCGGCGGTTACTACATGAATCGTCTCAGACGCGACCCTGGTTAAAGCTTTCTCAACCCAGTCCTGAACCGTACTCACCCCAGACTGACTCTGCCACCCATGAAAGCGGCTTCCGTCATATTCCACGCCAACGGCATAGCGCGTCGAAGTTGCGGACCCGGCTAGTGAATTCATCTTCGCATCCAAGGCGGATTAATCCGTGTTGTAGAATCTCTTCTCGCAAGTCGCCGATTCTACCTACTCATACGGCGCTGCAGTCCAGCGCCTGTACCGTTTGGGTAGGTTGAGTCTTAATATTTAAAAAACGTTTAAGAGAACTTATGGCGTTGACTACTAGAAACTCAGAACCCTTAGAATCCTACCGTAGTGGCCCAGACGAGCACGGCCGCTTCGGCCTGTTCGGAGGCCGTTTCGTTGCTGAAACGCTGATGCCGTTGATTCTGGACCTTGAAACGGCGTACTCCGAGGCGCAAGAGTCTCCCGAATTCCAACGGGACTTTGACTACTATGCCGCCCACTACACGGGCAGACCCAGCCCTTTGTACTTTGCCAAGAGTCTCACCGAGTCGCTCGGCGGCGCCAAGATCTACTTCAAGAGAGATGAGCTCAACCACACAGGCTCTCATAAGATCAACAACACTCTCGGGCAAATTCTCCTTGCAAAACGTATGGGGAAATCCCGGATCATCGCCGAGACCGGGGCCGGCCAACACGGAGTAGCTACCGCGACGGTCTGCGCGTTGTTTGACCTGCCTTGTGTGGTCTATATGGGCGCGACGGACATTGAGCGTCAGGCGCCCAATGTGTTTCGGATGAAGTTACTCGGCGCGGAAATCGTTCCAGTTACCAGCGGCACAGGAACTCTCAAGGACGCCATGAATGACGCGCTGCGCGACTGGGTAGCGAATGTCGCAGACACCTTCTACATTATCGGCACTGTGGCCGGACCTCACCCCTACCCTGCGATGGTTCGCGATTTCCAGAGCATCATCGGACGGGAAACTAAGGAACAGATGTTCGCGGCAGAAGGTCGGCTTCCTGACACTTTGGTGGCCTGCATTGGGGGCGGCTCGAATGCAATGGGGCTTTTCCACCCCTTCCTCGACGACCCGGTTCAGATCGTCGGGGTGGAGGCTGGCGGCTATGGTCTCGAGACTGACAAGCACGCCGCCTCTTTAACCGGCGGTCGACCCGGTGTCCTACACGGCAATCGGACCTACCTTCTCCAAAATGAAGACGGACAGATCGACGATGCGCACTCCATCTCGGCGGGTCTGGATTACCCGGGTATCGGGCCTGAACATGCCTGGCTCCATGATCATGGACGCGTGGATTATGTCTCCGTCACAGATTCAGAGGCGCTGGAAGCCTTTAAATTATGTTGCCGAGCGGAAGGCATTATCCCTGCCTTGGAGCCCGCTCATGCCCTGGCTCATGTAGCCAAAATTGCCCCAACCATGGATAAGGAGCAGATTATTGTGATGAATTTGTGCGGCCGAGGCGACAAGGATATCTTTACTGTGGCAGATGCGCTCGGGGTAGAAATATGAGTTCCGGCGATCGCATTGCGTCCACCTTCGAACGCTTAAGGAAGGAAGGACGGGCCGGGCTTGTCACGTTTGTCACGGCAGGAGATCCTGACCCCGGCACGAGCCAGCAACTGATGGAGCGCCTGCCCGCCGCCGGGGCCGACATCATCGAGTTGGGCATGCCCTTTTCGGATCCCATGGCAGACGGTCCCGCTATCCAAGCGGCGAACCTTCGCGCCCTCGCCTCAGGCGCGTCGCTAATCGGGACGTTAGACATGGTGCGGCGGTTTAGACAGAACAACAGCGACACTCCGGTCATTCTTATGGGGTATTTCAACCCAATCTACCAATACGGCCCCTCTCGCTTCGTAACGGACGCGGTCGCTGCCGGGGTTGACGGTCTGATTATGGTCGATCTTCCCCCTGAAGAAGATGAGGAACTCTGCGATCCGGCACGGACGGGGGGACTTCACTGGGTCCGCCTGGTAACCCCTACCTCCAATGAGGGTCGACTCAAGCAGGTGCTTCAAAACACCAGCGGATTTATCTACTACGTTTCGATCGCAGGCATTACGGGCACACGATCCGCAGCCGCATCCAGTATTGGAGAAGCCTTAACCGAAGTGCGGAAACATACACAGCTTCCGATTGCAGTCGGATTTGGCATCAACACGGCCGAGCAAGTCCGCGAGACCGGTGAGGTCGCTGATGGCGCAGTCGTTGGCTCGGCGATCATCCGTGAAATAGAAAACAACTTGGACGAATCCGGTCGCGCAAAACCGGAGCTGCTCGATCAAGTTACCGGGCTTGTCTCAACTCTTTCAGGAGGACTTCGCTCTTAACGGGGGTTGGTGGTGCCGCTGTGGGGCAGCGGCTCAGACACTCCCCGCCAGGGTCTCCAGCAGTGCTTTAGCCCGTTCCTGAATGTCGCTATCCCGGGAGTGAGCAAGCGCAGTCAATATTTCTCGTGCAGCCGCAGGGTCTCCCATCTCAAGATAAGCATTCGCCAACTCGAGCTGTGTTCTTTCCTCACTGTCCGCGGATTCACTCTGGTCGGGATCACTATCCGATAGAGCGGCCGCTGGATCGGCTTTCCCCGCCTCGCCCGGAGCGGCCATAGAAACCTCTTCGGCGCGTGGTCCATTCGTCAAAGTATTTCCCGCTGGAAACTCGAGCTCCAATTCAAGGTCGCTAAAATCGGCCGGCGTACCGTCACCTAAAGATTCCGCAGCTGACTCGGCAGTCTGAACGATTGGAGTCGCTTCCTTTTCGGTGCCCACGTCAAGCTCAAATACAATGTCGTCATCAATTGCAGGCGCCGTCGACACCGGTTCCGGCTCAGGTGTTACTTCGTCCCGGGACTCGTTTACTGCCCCCGGGGAATCTCCCGAGAGAGCCGGTCGAACTATTTCAACGGAATCATTGCCGCCAATCTGCGCGGCGTCGAGAATCAGTTTCTCCAGGTGCGCCTGCTCGGAAGACCCCTCGGCTACGATCTGGCGCAGCTCTCCTGCAAGTTCCCCAAAAGCCTCTTTTTGACCCAGGACTTGAAGAACTTCCAGCAACTTAAGTTTTAGCTCAATACGTTCCGGTGTCCGCGCGATTGCGTCTCGCAAGGTTTGCTCGGCCTGACTGGAGCGACCATACGCCAAATAAATCTCTGATTCGGTGAGTGGGTCGACTTCGTCACTCTGTACCGCCACACCCCTCTGGGTCTCTATATCTGTCACAAACCCGGCGCCGATACTCTCTTCGGCCGGTGGCGCCTCGTTCGACCGCCCATCGGTTGCTTTCGCTACAGAGTCTGTCTCAAACAGATCCCGCTTCTGCTCAGTCGCCGCCTGACTCGCCAACGCCCCTGACTCTTCCATCGAAGATTTTCTACGCCTTAAGAGGATCAATACCAGAAGCATCAGTACCACTATCAGTCCTAACAACTTATTGGACACACCTGGTATAGCGGAGTCACTTCGATCAAGATCTTCCAGCAATGCACCAGCCAGGCCGCGTGTGTTCTCGAATAACATTCCTATCTCGCTGACCGCCCAGTCCAGGGTCCTCGCTGGGTCGCTCCAGGGCGGAGGAATGTCCTCGACTTGTTTAGACAACTGGTCCTGCGCTGCTTCTGATACCGCAGACTCAAGAGTCACCTCGTCCCCGGTCACCAGCACTTCAGCAACGTCTTGTGAAGGTTGTTCAATGATCCCCGCCGGACGGGTTTCTACAGCCGGGTTTTCAGGATCTGCATCAGGGCCTTTTCCGCCGACCTCCGCACTGGGGGCCGTTGACTCCGCCTTCTTGCTCACCCCAACCCGGCTCTCGGTTGCCTCTGGTGCCTGCAGCGCCAGCATGGATTCCAACTGCTTCTGGGCGACGGCGAGTTGCGTCTCCTGCAACTCGATAAGCTTCATGGTCTTCTCAAGTTGACGCTGGAGCAAATCTACCTGGCGGGTCAACTGTTGATTTTCAAGCTCCTTTGATCCGAGCGATTCCTCAACCACGCTGAGTCGATCCGTTAGCGCAGTCATCGCGGCCACGGGCTCCGGCGGCGCTTCACTGAGCCTTTCCGCAGATTGGAGTCCTGCGCCCGCGGGTGCTACGTTACCTTCTCCGTCCCCGCCCGAAGATGCAGATTTCTCTGACGGCTCAACAATTCTAAGCACATACTCGGCAGACTCGATCCCTGCAAGCTCCGTCGTTGGCGCCAACGCCTCTGCTGCTGGCGCATGCAACGTCACCCAGTTCCCGTTAGTGGTGGATGACTTGGCCCTGGCCTGATGTTGGGTCCACTCCAGCAGGTGGTTTTCATAGACAGCCTGCGCCTGGTCGGGGCTAATCTGTCTCATCTGGCGCTCCGAAGGAATGTGCAGCCGCGCGCCCTCACGCAGAAGATTCATGTTACCGTCGATAAAGCTATCGGGGTTATCTTCCACCAGTGCCGCCATCCGCTGTTCTAGTGAGATTCCCCCACCAACCTCGAGTTGTCGCGCGATCTCGATCAGTGTCTGACCCTGCCGGATAGGTCCGACATATTCCCCCGGATAGCTCAGCTCAGCTACGCTGGCCGGGGAGATTTCAGTAACCGGCGCCCCCACCTTAGCCATTCCCCAATCCTCGGCCGGATCCAACATCGCCGTGTACTCTCGAAAGGTCTGCTGCCCGTCAAAGTCCACAGCCACTAGGAAGCGTAAAAAGGGAATCCGAATCGCAACTCTTGAGTCGATCTCCACCATTGCCGGGCGAGAAAGCATATCCAGAGTGAAAATCAAATTGGTGGCCACAGAGTCAAGAGGAATACCGGCGGCTGCGTGGGCCTGCGCAGACGCGAGGGAAAACACAAGAGTGTTCGCGGCCGAGTCCGCTGCAACGCCCTTCACCTCTATGGAAGCTTTGAGCGGCTCGTTCAGTTTTGAGGCGACCGTCAGACCTCCAAGCTCGAGCGCATGACCTGCGTTGGAGGCCAGCACTTGCACCAAAAGCGCCAGACCGCCAAGGATTGGCCTCATGGCCGATCACCTCGCTGGTGGGCTTTGGTTTCGACTGAGGGAAGGAGGTTCGGGGTCATTGCCTGATTATAGGCACGCCAAGGTTTCGAACCAATCAGGCCCCGGGCCCCGGTGATCCAAGGTCAAAGGCTCGGAAGAAGCAGCTCCGCAATCTGGATGCTGTTCAGGGCGGCCCCCTTGCGAATATTGTCTGCGACGACCCAGAGGCAAAGGCCGTTTTCTGTTGAGATATCCTCCCGAATCCTGCCGACAAAGACTGGGTCCTTATCCGCCGCTTCGGTTACGGGAGTGGGATAACCTCCCGGTTTTCGTTCATCGACGACGCAAACCCCCTCGGCCGCCTCCAATGCCGCTCGCGCCTGATCAGCAGTCATTTTGTCCCGAGTCTCGACATGGACGGCTTCCGCATGACCGTAAAAGACAGGGATCCGGACTGTGGTCGGATTGACGGCAATACTCTCGTCGCCGAAGATCTTCTGCGTCTCCCACACCATTTTCATTTCCTCACGCGTATAGCCATTTTCCTGAAAACTATCGATGTGCGGAATTGCATTGAATGCAATCTGTTTTGGCATGACCTCGCAGGTTGCGCCCTTGCCATTGAGCAAAGAAGCCGTTTGCCCAGCCAACTCCTCAATCGCACGACGGCCCGCCCCAGACACTGCCTGATAGGTCGCCACGTTGATCCGGCTGATACCCACGCTGTCATAAATCGGCTTCAGGGCTACGACCATCTGAATCGTAGAACAATTGGGATTTGCAATGAGGCCGTTGTGCTCTTGCAGAACATGAGGATTAACCTCCGGCACCACCAGGGGCACTTCAGGATCTCGCCTGAAATGGGAGGTGTTATCAATAACCACACAGCCTGAAGCCACCGCCTTGGGAGCGTATTTTGCCGAAACACTCCCTCCAGCTGAAAATAGCCCAAGCTGTACCTTCGAAAAATCAAACTCCGCGAGATTCTCGACCCGTACTGCTTTGCCCCGAAAAAGGATCGTACTTCCCGCGGAGCGCTCGCTCGCCAGGGCGTATAAATTGCGGACAGGAAAATTTCTCTCTTCAAGCAGACGGAGCATAACCTCACCGACGGCTCCTGTTACGCCGACAACGGCGACGTCCAATTCGGATTTAGTGTTCATAGGTTTGCCAACAGCCAGTGGGAAAATAAAAGAAAAGGCCTGCAGACCGGGAAGGCAGGGAACTCAGGAGGCGAGATCTTCAAACAACCATGGCACGTCATTCATCCGGCGCTGCTCATAAGTTGCAATATCCCCTTCGTGCTGAAGAGTCAATGCTATGTCGTCCAGACCTTCCAGAAGGCACTGCTTTTTGAAGCCATCGATTTCGAAACGGTAAACCTGTCCCGATTCAGCCGTCGCCGTTTGGCGTTCCAGGTCGATATCCATCGAACATGGGCCAGACTCGGCATCTTGGGCAAACAAAGCGTCAATATCGGCCCCGGGAAGAGAGATCGGCAGAACACCATTTTTAAAGCAGTTGTTGAAAAAGATGTCGGCGTAACTTCCCGCTATCACGGTTCGGATTCCAAAATCCCGCAACGCCCAAACGGCGTGTTCTCGAGAAGACCCACAGCCAAAATTGTCGCGCGCCAGAAGAATTCGACCCCCCCGATAAGCTTTTTTGTTTAACACAAAATCGGTATTGAGAGGCCGGTCGCTGCAGTCCTGACCCGGTTCTCCTTGATCAAGATAGCGCCATTCGTCGAAAAGATTATCGCCAAACCCCGACTTCTCGACAGACTTCAGGAACTGTTTAGGAATAAGTGCATCGGTATCGACATTGCTCCTGTCGATTGGGATCACGACGCTGCTGTAGTTGACAAACTTTTCCATTTTATTCGCCTCTTAAAGCTGATGCGGATCCACAAAGCGTCCTGCGATGGCTGCTGCCGCTGCCATCGACGGAGAAACCAGATGCGTGCGACCGCCATATCCCTGTCGACCTTCGAAGTTGCGGTTTGAGGTTGCGGCACACCGTTCTCCTGGTTCGAGCTGATCCGCATTCATCGCGAGGCACATGGAGCAGCCGGGCTCTCGCCACTCGAAACCAGCCTCTGTAAAAATCCGATCCAAGCCTTCAGCCTCGGCCTGGACTTTGACAAGACCCGAGCCGGGCACCACCAATGCCTGTTTGATGTTTTGGGCTACTTTACGCCCTGAAGCCACTTTCGCCGCTGCCCGCAAATCTTCTATCCGGCCATTTGTGCAGGCTCCAATGAAAACCTTATCCAGAGTTATCGTATTAATCCGGGTCCCGGGAGAGAGATCCATGTACTCAAGCGCACGTGCCCAATCCCTCTCGCGGGTTTGATCAGGTGCGTCGGCCGGATTGGGAATCTCGTCATCGACGCTCGCCACCATTTCTGGAGAAGTCCCCCATGTGACCTGCGGCCGTAGAACCGAGACATCAAGGTCATATTCCTTGTCAAATTCCGCATCGAGATCAGTAACCATCTGAAGCCAGAAATCCCGAGCCCTTTCAATGTGATCACCTTTTGGCGAATAAGGGCGCCCCTCTAGATAAGTCACGGTCGCTTCGTCAACGCCAACCAGACCGGCCCGAGCACCGGCCTCGATCGCCATGTTGCATAGAGTCATCCTGGCCTCCATCGAGGCCTCTCTCACCGCACTGCCCGCGAACTCAATGGTGTATCCCGTCCCACCTGAAGTCCCGATCAGTCCGATCACGGCCAGGATCATATCTTTTGAAAAGATGCCGTCAGGCAGTGCCCCGTTCAGGTTGATACGCATGTTTTTCATCTTGCGGGCAACAAGGCATTGTGTAGCAAGAACGTGCTCAACCTCTGAGGTGCCGATACCGAATGCGAGCGCCCCCAGGGCGCCATGCGTTGCCGTGTGCGAATCCCCACACACTATCGTCATCCCAGGCTGTGTCGCCCCTTGTTCCGGACCTACGACATGAACGATGCCCTGTCGAGGATCCGACATGGCAAACTCCGTGATGCCGAATTCCTCACAGTTTCGATCCAGAGTTTCGACCTGAAGCCGGGCAATGGGATCAGAGATTCCGGCACTGCGATCGGTCGTCGGTACATTGTGGTCCGCAACCGCCAGGTTCGCCGCCTTGCGACGAGGGAGGCGTGCCGCATCCCGAAGCCCCGCGAAGGCCTGCGCAGAGGTGACCTCGTGCAGGAGTTGCAAATCAATGTAGATCAGTGCGGTGCCGTCTTCAGATTCGCGCACCAAGTGCTGTTCCCAAAGCTTGTCGTAAAGGGTTTTTCCGGTCATCTGTGCCTCCTTGAGGGCGGGCGATTCTAACACAATGAGTTACTTATGCTGGCGGCCTCCAGGATCACTTGGCGAACATAATGTTGCCTGATGAGATCCAATGTTAGTCTTGGTCTATGGGAAAACGACAACCATTTAGGGAGTAGCGTTGACTAGTTTCTATAACCTCCTGGTCTCCCTCGAGGAGAAGCTAGGCCGTGTGTTGCTGCCTGTTGATCACAAGGCGGTAGAACCTGCCCGTCTCATTTCGTCGAGTGCAGCTTTTCTTGAGTTGACCCGCTCAGTCGCGTCTGAGATTTATTTGGAGAACGCGTGTAAAACCAAAAACGATCCGGTCACGCTGTATCCGACCCTCGATGCAATAGGCCGTATCAAGAAGGATCATAGAAGTCTCGAAGTTCTGGACCTTGTTGCGGCGGACTTCCTCGAACAAATCGGCGCGGCGGTGATTCAAGTACTTACTCACGAAGCCTGTCATAACTCAAAGTTGACCCCGTCATCCCGGTCTCGCTCGCAACGGGGATTCGCGCGTACTTGAGCCAGCAATGCCCCTCAAGACCGGGGCGGAATCAGCGGACCGCTATCCTCAACGCCGATCGCCTGCTGGCGCAAAAAATGATCTGCCAGCACCAGCGCAAGCATCCCCTCGGCTATAGGGACTGCTCGAATACCAACGCAGGGGTCGTGGCGCCCTGTGGTGACGACTTCCACAGCTTGACCGTCGGTGTCGACCGTTCTTCCAGGAGTCGGGATGCTTGACGTTGGTTTGAGCGCTAAGGCCGTGTGGATCTGCTGTCCGCTCGAAATCCCACCGAGGATTCCTCCTGCGTTATTGCTCAGGAATCCTTCAGGCGTCATCTCGTCCCGCTGCTCGGTGCCCCGCTGCCTCACACAGTTGAACCCCGCTCCAATCTCTACACCTTTCACCGCATTTATCGACATCATCGCATGAGCGATATCTGCATCAAGCCGGTCAAAGACCGGTTCCCCGAGTCCAGCAGGCACCCCGTCTGCCTGAACAACCACTCTGGCGCCGATAGAGTCTCCCGCTTTTCGTAACCCATCTATCAAAGCAGCTATCTCATCGACCTGATCTGCAGCTGGAAAGAAAAAAGGGTTTTCAGGTACTGCTGCCCAGTCAAACGATTTTGCTTTTATGTCCCCGATCTGGCTCATACAACCCTGAATGCAGATGCCCACCCGATCGAGCAGCAACTTTCTCGCCACCGCTCCGGCCGCCACTCTCGCTGCGGTTTCCCGGGCAGACGCCCGACCACTTCCCCGATAATCTCGCAATCCATACTTCTTCAGGTAGGTAAAGTCAGCATGGCCCGGGCGAAACTGATCGCGGATTTTTGCATAATCTCTGGGACGCTGGTCTTCGTTTCGAATCAGCAATGCAACTGGGGCTCCGGTGGTTATCCCCTCGAAGACGCCCGAAAGGATTTCTA
This sequence comes from Proteobacteria bacterium UBA7447, assembly GCA_002477475.1. GTDB lineage: Bacteria > Pseudomonadota > Gammaproteobacteria > Arenicellales > UBA868 > UBA868. The sequence continues at coordinate 30,700 of DLPX01000069.1, read as the reverse complement.
CTTTGTCTGGCTCACGTCGCTGAGTTGTGTATCGCGATTGCCCGGGCCGCCTACGATCGAGATCTCGTTGAATATCTGATTCCGCCAGCGCCAACCCCGGCGGACAGCCGTCGACAACGCAGCCCAAAGCAGGCCCATGACTCTCGCCAAAGGTTGATACCCGAAAAAGGGTTCCCAGCACACTACCCGCCATTAGCCGCCTCCGACAGAGAGAAGCACACTTCTAAGCCCGCGGCAGGGTGACGCCGCTTTGGCCCTGGTATTTGCCCTTACGGTCTTTATAGGACACTTCACAAACTTCGTCCGACTCAAAAAAGAGCACCTGCGCTACTCCTTCGTTTGCATAAACCCGAGCCGGCAAAGGCGTCGTATTGGAAAACTCCAAAGTAACATGACCTTCCCACTCAGGCTCGAATGGAGTGACATTGACGATAATACCGCACCGAGCATAGGTGGATTTTCCCAGGCAGATAGTCAGGACGTTTCTGGGAATTCGAAAATACTCAACCGTGCGGGCCAGAGCGAAAGAATTCGGCGGAATAATGCAGCATGATCCCTCAAAGTCGACAAAACTGCTCTCATCAAACGCTTTGGGATCAACGATTGCAGAGTTGATGTTGGTAAATATCTTAAATTCGCTGGAACAGCGAATATCGTACCCGTAGCTTGACGTGCCGTAGGAGACGACTTTTTGTCCCGCTACCGTCGACACCTGGCCTGGCTCATAGGGATCAATCATGCCCTGCTCCGCCATTCTTCTAATCCAACGGTCTGACTTGATCGCCATGCTTTCGGTCTGTGATTACAAAGATCAGGTATTCTGCACCACGATAGAGGGAAACACCTCACTGTAATTCCGCTTTCGTGCAGCGAGACGCCCTGCTACCTGCCGCGCGATGCTCCGATAATTGGCTGCGACCGCTCCATCCGGATCTGCCACTACGGTAGGGCGCCCTCCGTCAGCATCCTCTCGAATCCGAATATCCAGGGGAATACCACCGAGAATATCGACACCGTATTCGGATGCCATGCGCTCCCCGCCGCCGGTACCAAAGATCGCTTCCTCGTGGCCGCACTTACTACAGATATGCGTACTCATATTCTCTATGACGCCCAGCACGGGAATCTCTACTTTTTCGAACATCTTGAGAGCTTTTCTCGCGTCCAACAAGGCAATGTCCTGTGGAGTTGTCACAATAGCCGCTCCCGAGACGGGAACCTTCTGCGCCAAAGTGAGTTGTGTATCTCCTGTTCCCGGTGGAAGGTCGATAACGAGGTAATCAAGTTCACGCCATTGGGTATCGTTAAGCAATTGCTCCAGGGCCTGAGTCACCATCGGCCCGCGCCAAATCATGGGCGTGTCTTCGTCGATCAGAAACCCGATAGACATCGCCTGAATTTCATAACTGATCATAGGTTCCAGCGTCTTGCCGTCACTGGTTTGGGGTCTCCCACTGATCCCCAGCATCCGGGGCTGACTCGGCCCGTAGATATCGGCGTCAAGGATCCCGGCAGCGGCCCCTTCTGACGCCAATGCGAGCGCAAGATTTGAGGACACCGTAGATTTGCCGACCCCGCCCTTGCCCGAGGCAACCGCAATGATGTTCTTGACCCCTTTGATCGGTGTGACCCCTTTTTGAACCTCATGCGCAACGACCGCCGTCTCAATCGCCACCTGCACGTCTCCAGAGTGCCCAGAATCTGCCACGGCCCCTCGAACGAGACTCTTCAGCTCGTCATGCCAACCGTTCGCGGGATATCCCAGCGTCAGGCTGACCTCCAACCCCGTCGGCGTCACAGCCACCTCAGTGATGCTCTTCCCATCGCCCAGGCTGGTCCCGGTGTGAGGGTCTGTAATGGCAGCTATTGCGCTCTTAATCTTTTCGTCCGAACTGTCTGTCATCGGTGTCGTTGTCTCGAATTATTAGCTTGAGGTTAATAAAATGTTGATTGTCCCAAGTCCTGAATCAAGGGGCCGTGATGCTACCACACCGGGGCCGGGCGAATCGCTGTTCGGATATACTTGCGTCGCTATTCAAAACCCTGACCCCCGACTCTCGACATTGCCCCGGACAAATCGAAATCGAGATCCCATCGCCAGAAGCCATCGCATGACTGACGCCCCGCGCAAGATCCTCGCCACCAGCGCCTTACCTTATGCCAACGGACCGATTCACCTCGGTCATCTTGCGGAATACATCCAGACTGACATCTGGACGCGTTTTCAGCGAATGAACGGTCACGAAGCCTATTACATCTGCGCGGAAGATACTCACGGCACACCGATCATGCTGAAGGCCCGCGCGGAGGGGATCACTCCCGAGGCACTGATCGAAAAGGTGGGCAATGAACATCGGCAGGATTTCGCGGGATTCAATATAGCGTTCGATAACTATTACACCACCCACTCTTCTGAGAATCGGCATTTTTCTGAATTGATCTTCGAGAGACTTAAGACAAAGGGCCACATTCAAACCCGGACGATCACGCAAGCCTATGATTCGGCTGAAGAGATGTTTCTGCCAGACCGCTTCATTCGGGGCACTTGTCCTCGCTGCGGAGCGGAAGATCAGAACGGTGATAATTGCGAGGTATGCGGCGCAACTTACGCCCCCACGGACCTCACTAACGCGGTATCTGTCATCTCAGGTACGGCGCCCGTATTGCGGGACTCAGAGCACTACTTCGTTCTCCTTTCCGACTTTGAGTCCATGCTGCGTGAATGGACCGGATCCGGCCGACTGCAAGCCGAAGTCCTCAACAAGCTGAATGAATGGTTCGACGCGGGTCTTCAGGACTGGGATATATCACGTGATGAGCCCTATTTTGGTTTCGAAATTCCCGGCGCGCCCGGCAAGTATTTTTATGTCTGGCTGGACGCCCCCATCGGCTACATGGCGAGCTTTAAAAATTTCTGTAGTGCTAGTGGCGTGGACTTCGATACGTTTTGGGCGCCGGATGCCACCGCGGAGCTCTATCATTTTGTCGGCAAGGACATTCTTTATTTTCACGCCCTTTTCTGGCCTGCCATGTTGCGTGGGGCCGACTTCCGGACTCCCACGGCCGTATTTACCCATGGGTTCTTGACAATAAACGGACAGAAAATGTCCAAGTCGCGCGGGACGTTCATTACCGCGCGCACCTATCTCGATCACCTGGATCCCGACTATCTGCGGTATTACTTCGCCGCAAAGCTGAACAACCGCGTGGAGGATCTTGATTTCAACGCAGAAGATTTCGTGACTCGAGTGAACGCAGACCTGGTCGGGAAGGTTGTCAATATCGCCAGCCGCTGCTCAGGGTTCATCGAAAAGCATTTCTCCGGCCAGTTGTCCGCCGCGGAACCCGAGGCCTCCCTCAATGACCAGTTCTGGAAGGGACACGATGTCATTTGTCAGCATTTCGAGCGCCGCGAGTACAGCAGAGCCGTTCGCGAGATCATGTCGCTTGCCGATACGGCCAACCAATACATTAACGATCTCAAACCCTGGATCATAGCGAAGGACCCGGATCGCCGGGAAGAACTGCAGGCGGTCTGTACCCATGGTCTGAATCTGTTCCGCATGTTGATCACCTGGCTTGCGCCGGTGGTGCCAGACCTAGCTGAGCGCAGTGGCCAATTCCTGCGCCACTCTGTCACCGAAAAAGGATCGTTGAGGCAAATCCAGACACCCCTGCTCAATCACGAGATCGGTACGTTTTCCCGACTATTGGACCGAATTGATCCCGACCAGGTACAAGCCATGATGGAGGAAACCCAGTTGATGAACTCTGACGCCACCGACTCTGCCGCGGGAAAGCACATGCGGGACGAGCCGTTATCCCCTCAGATCACGATTGATGATTTCGCGAAAGTGGATCTTCGCGTCGTTCGTGTGATTGCCGCTGAACACGTCGAGGGGGCAGATAAGCTCCTGAAGTTCACTTTGGATCTAGGAGATGAAACCCGAGACGTGTTTGCGGGCATAAAGAGCGCCTACGACCCTCAGCAACTGGTAGGCCGGCAGGTCGTTATGGTGGCCAATCTCGCCCCGCGAAAGATGCGCTTTGGGGTCTCCAACGGAATGATCCTTGCCGCGTCAGGGGTTGATGATCACGACGGAATCTTCGTGCTCTCTCCTGACGGCGGGGCACAGCCCGGGATGCGTGTACGCTAGGCCAACGAAAACTTTTTCGTTGAACACCTCAAGCGCCTTGTCGTCCCAACGGGATCTCTTCGAAATCCCCGATGACGTTTGCTATCTTAACTGTGCCTATATCTCGCCGCTGTTGAAATCCACGGTCATGGCGGGCACGCAAGGTCTGGAACGCAAGAGCCGCCCGTGGGAGATTCGGCCGACGGACTTCTTCTCAACAGCCAAAGAGGTGAGGAAACTGGCGGCGGGCCTTTTCGGGGCCACACCAGACGATATCGCAATCGTCCCATCCGCGAGCTATGGTCTCGCGACTGCGGCCAGAAATCTCCCTGTAAAAAGCGGTCAGCATATTGTCGTTCTAGCCGAACAGTACCCCTCTAATTTCTACATTTGGGAACGTGTCGCCCAAGAATCCGGCGCCACGATCCGCACCGTGCCTCGTCCACTTGACGGAGACTGGACGAGTAAAATTTTGGAAGCGCTTGATGCGAACACTGCGATTGCTGCGTTGCCCCAGTGTCACTGGTCCGACGGCACTCTCGTGAATCTGAAGCTGGTACGGCAACGACTTGACGTATTAGGGGGCGCACTCGTCCTTGACCTGACACAAAGCCTTGGTGCGATGACCTTCGATCTAGATCAGGTTCGACCAGATTTTGCGGTCGCGGCGGCCTACAAATGGCTGCTGGGCCCTTATTCAACGGGTCTGCTCTACGTTGATCCCCGCCACCACCGAGGAGAACCTCTCGAGCTGCCCATCTTTTCCCGAGAGAACGCCGAAGTTTTTAGCGATATCCGCTACCGTACCGAGTTTGCACACGGGGCGTGCCGTTATGATGTGGGGGAAGTTGCAAATTTCGCACTTTTGCCTGCCCTGCTGAGTGCGCTCACTCAGATCTCTAAATGGGGTGTCGCGACTGTCGAAGCCGCACTCGCCCAACGAACTGAACGCATAGCACACGGGGCTGATTTGCTTGGCCTTGACGTAACCGATTCCAGATACCGTGCACCTCATTTTGTGGGGATCCGATTTCCCGGCGGACCACGACCAGCTCTCGCTGAGCAACTTCGGGCTGAAAATGTTTATGTCGGGCTTCGTGGTGATGCCCTTCGCGTGACTCCCCATCTTTACAATACAGAACAGGATCTCACACGTTTTTCCGAGGTATTGCGGGACAGTCTATGAGGCAATCTGTCGAACAGGTTGCGGCGGAGCTGGATGAACTCCTGCCGCAGCTTCAGTGCCAACGCTGCGGTTACCCATCCTGTGCCGATTTCGCCGAAGCGATCGCCCGCGGACGGTGCCGGGCGAACCGATGCGACCCGGGAGGGTCGCGGGTCCTCGATGACCTGAATCGGCTGACGGGCGGAACCGATGGCCACCTGGACCCTGCCCACGATACCCTTCTCTTACCCGAGTCGGTCATTATCGATGAATCGGAGTGTATCGGTTGCACGCTTTGCATTAAGGCGTGTCCTGTGGATGCCATTATCGGTTCCGCCAAACTCATGCATACAGTCTCATCTCTCGACTGCACCGGGTGTGAACTTTGTCTCCCCGTCTGCCCCGTGGACTGCATCTACCCCAGTCAGACGAGCGAAAAAGATTCCCCGCTGTTTCAAGAGTCACTGCTCGCGCGGGCCCCTGATCATCGCGCCCACTTTCGCCAACGGGCGGAGCGTTTAGGAAACTCGGATAAGCCTCATCGAGTGGGAAACAGTCTCGCGATGAAGAAAACCATCGCCGACAGCGTTGCCCGCGCCCGAGGCAAACGCGACCACATCCGAGGGAATGCTGTCTGTCGTGAAAAAGACACAGCGCGCTGAACTCTTTGCACGACTCCAGAAGTCGATCCCTGAACCCGTTACTGAACTCAGGTATCGGACACGCTTTCAACTCCTGGTTGCGGTAATTCTGTCTGCACAGGCAACAGATGTTTCAGTCAACCGAGCGACTCGGCCCCTGTTTCGCGCCGCGGCGACACCTCGAGCGATTTACGACCTGGGCGTTCCCGGTCTTAAGCACTACATCCGCTCTATCGGGCTCTTCAACACAAAAGCGCAGAACATCATAAAGACCTGTTCGATCTTGCTTGCAGACTATTCAGGCCGGGTCCCGCGTGACAGAGCGGCGCTTGAGGCGCTGCCCGGTGTGGGGCGAAAGACCGCGAATGTCGTGCTCAACACAGCATTCGGAGAACCCACTATTGCTGTCGATACGCATATCTATCGGGTTTCGAACCGAACGGGTCTTGCTAAGGGTCGAACGGTACTGGCCGTCGAAAAAGCTTTATTGCGGGCAACGCCAAAGAGCTACCTGCGGAATGCACACCATTTACTCATTCTGCATGGTCGCTACACCTGTCGGGCCCGCGCACCGCTTTGCGGGCATTGCGTGCTCAGCGACCTTTGCCAGTGGCCTTCGAAGACAGCTTAGGGATCTTTGGATTAAGGTCTTAAAGCAAGGCGGGTCGAACTAGGCGCGTATCGAACGCCGCTGCCGGACCGCCTCGAACAGGACGACACCTGCCGCAACGGAGACATTCAGGCTCGAAAAATCCGTTACAGCCGGGATATGAATCAATGCGTCGCAATGCTTTCTTGTCAGGGGTCGCACCCCTGTTGATTCAGAGCCGACCACCAGCGCCACGGGGCCACGAAGATCAAAATCAAATACATTTGCGTCGCCCTCCTCTCCGGTGCCGATTAGCCAAATCCCAGCCCTTTTCAGTATCAAAAGGACCTGGCCCCAGTTTCCCACCTCGAAAATTTTTAGACGATGGGTTCCTCCTTCGGCCACACGCATCGCGGCCGGCGTGAGGCCCGCCCCGGTATGAGATGGCAGAATCACGGCGTCGGCACCCGCCGTGGCCCCCGTCCGAATACAGGCTCCAACATTTCTGGGGTCCTCCAACCCATCCAAGATCAGGATCAATGTCTGTCCGGTTATCCCCGCAAGCCATTCCTTAAGTTCGGACTGCCCCAAAGCCGGCGTCCTGGGCAAAAGGCCCACAATTCCCTGGTGGCGAACCTCCCCGGCAAGACTATCCAACATTGCAGCGTGGCCTCGAACGACTCGTACCCCACGCGATTTGGCGAGAGCCAGCAATCGAGAAATCCGTTGATCTGTTCTAGCGGTGTCGTGAATGATTTCCGCAATCTGAACCGGATCAGACCGTAATCCTGTTTCCACAGCGTGAAAGCCGCAGAGTGTGTGAGTCCGTTCTGTCATCGACGGTTGCGCCTCCCCTCACAGGGCCGCCTTAGACCGCGCTTTTTCGCACTCGCCCTGCTTAATTTTCTCCCTCGGCTCATCTTGTTGCGTGGCATCCGAATCTGCGCCGGCAAAAAACTAATCTTCCCTTCTTGAAGGTTCGCTGCGGCGACCCTGACGGTCAGGAGGTCCCCGAGCCGTAAGGTCCTTCCGGACCGACGGCCGGTCAAGGTCATAAAACGTTCATCAAATTCGAAATAATCACCCCCTAGATCTGAAATATGAACAAGGCCATCGACGGGGAAGGTCTGCAAGGTAATAAAGACTCCAAAAGCAGTGACGCCACTAACAGTGCCGGAGAACTCTTCTCCCATAAATTTCGTCATAAACTCAGTCTTCAACCATGCCATCATCTCCCGTTCAGCCGCTTCAGCTGCCCTTTCGGTTACCGAGCAGTGCTCTGCGAGAAACGACAACTCAGAATCGTCGAACCTTGCGCCGCCGGATGCGGGATAACCTAGGGTTTCCTTGAGCATCCGATGGGCGATCAGGTCTGGATAGCGCCGGATAGGCGATGTGAAATGAGTATAGGCAGAAAATCCGAGGCCAAAGTGCCTGCCTAGGGCCCGAGAATAGTAAGCCTGCTTCATCGATCGCAAGACCAACATCTGGAGGGACATCGATGCCGGGTGATCCCCCGGAACGGATTTGAGAGCATCATTAAGCGTCGACCCTACCAAATCGCCTGAAAGTTTAATTTTGAAGCCATAAAGGCTAAAGACATCTCTCAGGGCCCTTAGGCCATCAGGTTCGGGGGTGTCGTGGCATCGATACATTGCGGACTGAAACCAGGTATCGAGCCTCTGTGCCGCGCAGACGTTCGCGGCCAGCATGCATTCCTCAATTAAGCAGGCCGCTTGCAGGCGCGGCCTTGAAGAGAGTTCCTGAACAAACCCCTGCGGGCTAAATGAAGCGACGGTCTCGGGGAAAACGAGATGCAGGCTTCCCTCGCGCATCCGCCGTGCAAAGAGCAACTCACTGACCACCGAAAGCGCAAGCAGGTTCTTCTCAACCTCGGGTGTGAAACTCGGCACCGAATCATCTTTCTGTTTTGTCAGAAATTCAGAAGCCGCTTCGTACGTCAGTCGCGCAGCGGAAACGATCTCGGCTTCAACGAACTCATGGCCCAGAATCACTCCTTGTGAATTTATTCTCATTCGGCAGACCAGTACCTGCCGAGGTTCTCCCGCTCTTAACGAACACAAGTCGTTCGACAACAACTCCGGGAGCATGGGAACTACATAACCGGGAAGGTAAACCGAGTTCCCGCGTTTGCTCGCCTCCCGGTCAACTGCTCCACCAGGCTCCACCCACCGAGAGACATCCGCGATTGCAACATCGAGATGAAATTCAATGCCGGCCTGTTCACAAAAAACAGCATCGTCAAAGTCCTTTGCATCCTCTCCGTCGATAGTGACAAACGTAAGGTGTGTGAGGTTCAGCACCGAAGCGTTCTTCGATCCGGGCAACTCTTCCCCAATCTGAGTCAACTCCTCAACGACCTCGACAGGCCAATCCGATTCGATCTCATAACGGGCGAGCAGGGTTTCCCGGAACTGGGAAATTGCTCGAGCCGATTGCTCGTTTGGTTTTTCAGAGTATTTCAATGCTTGTTTCAGATCCGAAGGGAGGCAAGAGTCGTCGTCCTTTGGACACAATTGACAACCCCCTATTCAGTCGTTAATGTTCGCGCCCCTGATCGGAATGCTCTTACCGGTCATCAGATGTTTTTGCCGAGGTGGCGGAATTGGTAGACGCGCTAGCTTCAGGTGCTAGTGGGGGTAACCCCGTGGAGGTTCAAGTCCTCTCCTCGGTACCAAAAATGTTTAAATCACGCCAGACGGCGACAGGGCCGTGGCACTATCGCCTTTTCAATTGCCCCTTATGGTGCGAAAGGGTCCCGCAGAACCATTGTCGCGTTCCGATCCGGGCCCGTCGAAATAATCTCGACCGGTACCTGAAGCAGTTCTGACAACCGGTCAAGGTACCGTCTCGCCTTATCCGGCAACTTTTTTACGGTCTGTATTCCTTCTGTGCTCTGCTGCCAACCGGGCAAAGTCTCATACACCGGCTCAACCTTTTCCAGCGCTCTCGCATCCCACGGCAGTTCGTCCAATACGGTTCCTCCCAGACGATACCCAACACAGATCGCCAACTCAGAGACTCCGTCCAGAACGTCGAGTTTTGTCACACAAAGCGAGCTCACACTATTGAGTTGGCACGCTCTTTGAGTCAAGACCGCATCGAACCAGCCACATCGGCGCGGTCGGCCCGTGGTCGCTCCAAACTCATGGCCCCGTTCTGCCAACCTTGCGCCGATCCCATCGTGGAGTTCAGTGGGAAACGGTCCGCCCCCAACTCGGGTGGTATAGGCTTTCACAACGCCGACGACGTCATCAAACACCAGTGGGCCCACCCCACTTCCGCAGGCAGCGGCCCCTGCTGTCGTATTCGAGGAGGTTACGAATGGATAGGTGCCCTGGTCGATATCGAGCAAGGTGCCTTGAGCGCCCTCGAACAAGACATTACCCGAAGCGCCGGCGATAGCCCCCAAGGCTGTCACAACGTCCCCGAGCATTGGCTGAATCTCGCTCGCCCATCGCTCAACCGCCTCAAAAACCGATTCGGGGTCAGTCGCAGGCTCGCCGAACCGGCGCTCAAGCAAAAAATTGTGATAGTCGAGAAGCTCTTGGATACGTTCTTTGCAAAGTTCAGGCTCAGACAACTCGCCAATGCGGATGCCCCGGCGGGCAACCTTGTCCTCGTAGGCAGGCCCAATCCCCCTGCCGGTTGTCCCGATGGCCTTGCTGCCCCGGGCCCGTTCTCTTGCCTGATCGAGAGCGACGTGACTTGGGAGAATCACGGGACAATTCGGACTAATCGTCAGTCGCCTTCGGGGCGACTCGCCTGCCTGCTCTAAAGCCTCGAGCTCCTTAATCAGCGCATCAGGGGCAACCACCACCCCGTTGCCGATCATGCACTGAACCTGTGGTCGAAGGATTCCGGACGGCACCAAGTGAAGTACCGTTTTTTCACCGTCAATAACAAGAGTGTGGCCTGCGTTATGCCCCCCCTGAAATCTGACAACCGCCCTGCAGCGGTCAGTCAGTAGATCGACGATCTTGCCCTTACCTTCATCTCCCCATTGGATACCTAGGACAACTACGTTCTTGGACATTAAATCAGCTCGCTAGCCCTAAAAAGATTTTCAAAGCCGCTAGTCTGCGTCTTATGCACCAAAAGTCCATTGGTTCTCGTGCTAACGCCGAATCAAATACAGCATCGCCAAGCCCACGGCCATCATGATGAGTCCACCGAACCGCAGATGCGCGGATGACGTAGCGCCAAGTCGTTCCACCAGTCGACGATACCGGGAAGGTGTCACGAACGGGATCAGCCCTTCCAATATCAACACCAGCGAGAGCGCCGCGAAGAGGTCGCGCCATTCCACCGGCTCGATTAGTTGGTAGGCTCGACTGATTCCGGCAATGCCTGATTGAAGTACCGGAAAAATTCGGAGTCGGGCTCAATCACAAGCAAATTGTCCGGAGTGGCAAAAGTATTTCTGTAAGCGTTAAGACTACGATACATCCGATAGAACTCCCGATCACGTTCAAAAGCGTCTGCGTAGATCGCCGTGGCCAGGGCATCTCCCTGACCCTTGACCTCCTGTGCTTTTTGCTCGGCCTCCGCTAGGATAATTGCCCGCTCACGGTCTGCATCTGCTCGGATGCGTTCGGCCGCCTCGGCGCCTCTCGCTCTGAGGTCTTTTGCCACACGGGAACGTTCGGCTTCCATTCGCTGGTAAACACGCTCGCTGATGTCTGGATCGAGGTCAACCCGCTTTAGCCGGACATCAAGGACTTCGATCCCCAATGATGCCGTCTCTTCATTTGTGAGTTCACGCACCACGTCCATGATCTCTACCCGATCACCGGATATGACCTGCTGAACAGAACGGTTACCGAATTCGCTACGCAAGGCGTCATTCACCCTCTGCGCAAGGCGATTTCGAGCGTTGCTCGCCAGACCGCCTAGTCGAGTGTAGTAATTGGCCGCGTTCGTGATTCTCCACTTCACAAAGGAATCGACCACGAGGTTTTTCTTTTCCCTGGTCAGATACAACTCCGGATCGGAATCCATCGTCTGAACCCGCGCATCAAAGTACTTGACGTTGTTAATCAACGGCGCTTTGAAATGAAGCCCAGGGCTGTCGTTAGACCGAACGATCTCACCAAACTGGAATACGATCGCTTTTTCCCGCTCGTCGACGTAATACACAGCTGAGGAACCTACTGTGACCGCAATCACCGCCAGGATGATCCACATCATATTCTTGCCGCTCATTGTGTCAGGCTCCTGAGACGGCTGGAACGTTCTTGCCGCGTGTTGCTGTTGGTGTCGGCAAAGGCCCCACTATAGTCGGTATCGCCCGAAGTTCCGTCAAACTGGGTCATTGGCGCACTGGAACTACGCTGACGAATCAGCTGATCTAGCGGCAGATACATGACATTGTTGGATCCACTGTTCTGATCGATCACGAGTTTCGTAGAGTTTCCATACACCTCTTCCATTGCGTCAATGTAAAGTCGGTCTCGGGTGATGCCTGGCGCTTTGGAATACTCGTCCAACACCTGAATGAATCGAGAGGCCTGGCCACGTGCAGCCGCGACGACAGTCGCTTGATACGCGGCGGCTTCCTGCTCCAGCCTTGCAGCAGCGCCCCTGGCGCGCGGAATAATGTCATTCTGGTAGGCCTGAGCCTCATTTTTGAGCCGCTCTTCGTCTTCGCGGGCTTTAACCGCATCATCAAAAGCCGCTTTGACCTCTGCGGGCGGTTGGGCATTCTGCATCTCAACGGCTTTGATGTTGAAGCCCGTATCGTACCGATCCAGAATCTGCTGAAGCAGAGTCTTGGTTTCCTGCGCAATTTCCGCTCGACCGCCCGTAATGGCAAAGTCCATCGAGTTGCGTCCGACGATCTCCCTGACAGCGCTTTCGGTCGCCCCACGAACAACAAGGTCCTGTGCCTCGGCAACGTTAAAAAGCAACTCTCGGGGATCTTTAATGTCGTACTGAACCGCAAAGTGAATATCGATGATGTTCTCATCGGCGGTCAGCATCAGGGCTTCACGAGGGACGCCGGCAACCTGATTCGACCGTGTGTTGGTCCGGTAACCTACCTCAACCGTCCTTATCTGCTGAACGTTGACGATCTCCACCGACTCTACGGGGTAAGGCATATGCCATCTCAAACCGGCATCCTTGATGGTTTTATACGCGCCAAAACGCAGCTCAACGGCTTGCTGGCCCTGTTCGACCACATAAAACCCAGACGCCAAATAGAGCCCAACCAGGATGATGGCGATCGGTCCCATGGCTTTGGAACTGAAGGATGGCAGTTTGCCTCCTCCCTTGCGTCCGGAACCGCCTCCAAACAGGCCGCCAAATTTCTTCTGAAGATCCCGAATCACCTCATCGAGATCCGGCGGCCCATTTTGGCCGTTCCCCTGACCCCAGGGATCCCGATCATTGGATCCCGACTGATTCCACGGCATGTCTAAGCTCCCTCTTTTATTGTTAACTACATAGGTTGCGCGGTTAAAGCCGCACATTAATTAATCTTCATAGATAGTATCATGGGTATCGGGGTTCTTCCGTTGAACCTCCTTTCACACACCCTACTTTGTCGCCCTCTGCGCGACCGCGATCAACCCAAAAACACGGATCGAAGTCAGGATCCTTCTCAATACGGCCTATCGTTGGCGCATCGGCACTCACCCGAATCACGATCTCCCCTTGCTCGGTGACTGACTCCTTCTCCACCGCGGTTAAGGCATATATTCGAGCTCGCAGGCGGCCTTGTCCCGCCGGAAGCCTCAGGACGCATGGTTGTCTTGTCTTCGCAAGCTGAGAAGCCAGTTCTTCAAGCAAGGCGTCCATTCCTTGACCCGTTTCCGCGGAGACACGAACGATGGCTCTCTCTTCAGACGACGAATCCACCCGCCCCGTGGCCTTGCCACTGAGATCGCATTTATTTCGAACAGTAATTGCTGGAATCTGCAAAGCACCTATCTCTTCCAGAACATTATCTACTTCCAACTCCCGCTCCCGTAAATCTGGTTGCGCGTCATCTGTCACCCTTAAGAGCAGGTCTGCTGAACTTACCTCCTCCAGGGTAGAGAGAAATGCCTGAACCAGAGCGTGCGGCAGACCTTTGATGAACCCTACCGTATCCGACAGCACGACGGAGCCGTAGCCCGGTAGCTCCAGTTTACGCATGGTAGGGTCCAAGGTGGCGAACAGTTGGTCGGCGCTGTAACTGCTGGCGTCCGCAAGCCTATTAAACAGTGAGGACTTCCCGGCATTGGTATAGCCCACGATCGCGATCGTGGGCACGCGCTCGCGACGCCGGCGGTTTCGACGGAGGCCTCTTTGCAGGCCAACCTTAACGAGTCGAGACTGAAGGTACCGAATCCGCACGTTGAGAAGTCTTCGATCCGTCTCCAATTGAGTCTCCCCCGGTCCCCGCAAACCAATGCCGCCCCGCTGTCTCTCGAGGTGGGTCCACCCCCTGACCAACCGCGTCGAAAGATGCCTCAGCTGAGCAAGTTCCACCTGAAGTTTGCCTTCATGGGTTTGAGCCCTAAGGGCGAAGATGTCGAGAATCAGTCGGGTCCGGTCTATCACCCGGCAATGGGTAATCTTCTCCAGGTTACGCTCCTGAACAGGCGAGATAGTTTGATCAATGATGACTAGATCTGCGCAGTGTGCGGTAACCGCGTCCGCAATCTCCTGCGCTTTTCCGCGTCCCACAAAAGTACCAGCTTCCGGGGCCCGACGCATTGCCCCGATGCAGGCTACGACACAACCGCCTGCCGATTCCGCAAGACCGCGCAACTCGTCAAAGTTTGAGTCCGTCACACTGCCGTTCCGACGCTGATGGACCAGCACTGCCCGTTCTGGACTATCAGAATGAGGCGATAGATCAATAACGCGTGTCAAACAGATCCCCGCGGGAACGACCCAAAAGATCGAGAAGTGAAATACAAGCGCTATTGCCCAGCCGCAGCGTCTGACTCTTGTTCATCAAACCCGTCGCTACCATAAGGAATGTGGACGGCGCGGGACGGAACAATGGTTGAAATCGCGTGTTTGTAGATCAACTGACTGACGGTGTTTCGAAGGAGCACAACGAACGCATCAAATGATTCGACCTGACCTTGTAACTTAATGCCGTTCACTAAGTAAATAGACACCGGAATTCGCTCTTTACGTAATATATTAAGAAAGGGATCCTGGAGGGCCGCGGCTCTTTGCTGGTTCATAGACAAACTCCTGACTGGAAATGGTGCACAGGCTGGCACCGGCTAGACTCAGCAGGAGGACGATTTTTTGAGTCGATACTCAAAATATAGACGCCGGTGCTGGTGACCGAGGCAACGTTGCGCGCGTGCACAGTAGCTAATAATGATTGTTTCTGTGGCGTGATAGGACCTTCCCAGTCGCCACTAGTCCAATTTAAGGGGCGATAGGCGAAATTTCAACCCTGCGATCCGCTTATCCGCAACCGGCCGAAGCGAGAAATCGTGAGGTAGCGCCTATGACACCAGGGTTAAGTGCGTCGAACCAGATCCAACCCGGGTCGTTACGAAGCCAGGTAAGCTGCCTTTTCGCGAGTCTGCGCGTCGCAGTTTGGGCGTCTTCTTCAAACCGTTGACGGCTGATTTTTCCGTCCAGGTAATGCCAGGCCTGTTGGTATCCGACACTGCGCATCGCTGGAGTCGGTTGCGCTTCCGGGAATGCTGATCTCAGGTTTTTGACCTCTTCCAGAAATCCCTGCTCAAGCATTCGCTTAAATCGGTGCGAGATCCGCTCGTGCAGGACTGCCCGGTCCGACATAAATAGAGACAACTTCAGCACGGGGACATCGGCGTCCATCAACCCTCCGGACCTTTCGGTGGCCGCACCCGATTCTCCCCCCAATTCGCAAACTTCAAGCGCCCGAAGAATACGTTGTCGGTCGTGGGGCTCAATCTGCTGGGACCGCTTTGGCGCTAGCTTGCGTAGTCGTTCATAGAGGGCGTCCCAACCAATCGACCTCGCCTCCTGTTCCAGAGAGGCCCGTAATGCTGCATCTGCGCGGGGCATTTTCGATAAACCATGAAGTAGTGCCGAAAAATAAAATAGCGTCCCTCCCACACACAACGGGATTCGCCCGCGGCTGCGGCTTTGCAAAATAAACTGCCACGCATCTTTTTGAAAGTCCGCAGCGGAATACGGTGAATCGAGATTACGGATGTCGATCAACGCATGAGGCACTCCGTCCAGTACCTCCCGGGGGGGTTTGGCTGTGCCAATGTCCATCCCCCGGTAAACCTGGCCCGAGTCAACACTGACGAGATCAATAGGAAATTCCTCAGCCAGTTTAAGAGCAAGCTCGGTCTTTCCAGATGCCGTGGTCCCAGCGAGAAAGATCACGGGAAAATCAATCCCGTCGGCTGCATTCAAGCTACTCCGAATCACTGGGGAACCTTCAGTTTTTGCCCGATCTGAAGAGGTCCGGACCTGGTGGGATTTTGCTTCTTGAGGTCCGCGACGCTGACATCTAGGCGGGCGGCAATCAACGGTAGAGAATCGCCTGGTGCAACCACATAGACGCTCTCATTCCTCGTTCTCGAGGGACAACGTTCATCCCGGTCGCAGTACGCCGACAATCCCCGGTAGATGGCTCCCGCGATCCTCTCCTGCGTGAGTTCCTGTTGCAACGCCTTTTCCTGGGTCGGATTGGTCATGAATCCGGTCTCAATTAATACGGCTGGAATATCTACTGCTTTAAGTACCGCGAAGCCCGCCCGGCCAACCGTTTGGCTGTGCAGCCCACCGACTTGTTCAAGCGCCTCAAGTAAGGCGAGCCCTAGATCATGGCTCTCACGAATCTTCCAATCGAGTCCCATATCAAGCAAGGTTCGCTGAAGAGAGGGATCCTGCTGGCCGATATCCACTCCCCCTGCGAGATCCGCGGCATTCTCCCGCTGCGCTAGCCACTTGCCCATCTCGCTGCTTGCGCCGCCGGTCGATAATATATAGACCGAAGCGCCTTCAGCCGTTTTCCGCTGTGCAGCATCTGCATGAACCGATAAAAACACATCCGCTTTGCGCTGCATTGAAAAAGCCACACGCCTGCGTAAGCTCACATAGTAATCGTCGGTCCGCGTCAGGATCGCCCTTAACCGACCATCCCAATTGATGATTCGTTTGAGCCTACGCGCAATCCCCAACGCCACGTCTTTTTCATATGCCCCGCTGCCCCCCACTGCACCAGGGTCCTCACCCCCATGACCCGGGTCAATTACGACCAAGTAATCCTCTTCCCGAATATCCAACTGAGACGAGTCGGCTTCCTCACGGTTTTCCCTCTGAAGCAGGTCGATCACAAGACGATGGGGGTATGAGCCGCTCGGATCCAGCAGGAAAGCGTGGAACGTGGATCTTTTCTGCAGATCGAGCACGATTCGAAGTATCCGTGGCTCCGGCCGACCACTTCGGATCCGAGCAACCGCGCCACCCGCTTTTTTTGTTAAACCGATCCCCTGATCGAGTTGACCTTCATCGATATCGATTACGATTCTCTCGGGATCCTCCAAGGAAAATACGCGATAGGTGACTGCCGATGTCAGTTCGAGAACCAGTCGAGTCTTGTCCGGTCCATACCAGAACCGCACATCGGTCACTCCTGATGCGCAATCGGCCCCCGGCGACCAGCCGAAAATGATTGTGATGATGCCGAGCCTGACAGTCGGCCAAAGTCCATGGAAAGCCGTTCCCATTCTCAAGTTTTGACGATTGAGGCGGATCTGCCGGTATCCAGATACTCCAAAGAAACTGTCCAGTTGGGCCTCGGCACCGCCTGACCACCACGATCGGGCCATTCAATCAAAACAATGTCGTCCGAGCCACAACGATCGCGTAGCCCAAGGCTCTCTGCCTCTTCCGCGCCAGCGATTCGATAAAGATCCAGATGGTGAACCTGACCTTTCTCGGTCGTGTACTCCTCCACCAGTGTGTAGGTGGGACTGAGCACCGCCACATCGGCGCCGAGACCTCGCACCAAACCTTGGATAAACGTGGTCTTGCCGGACCCGAGATCGCCCTGCAGATGAATCACGGTCGGTGCGGTCACCTTAACCCCGAATGATTGGCCTAGCGCCTGGGTTTCGCTTGCATCCCGTAGCAGATAGTCTCCTTCCATATCTCTATTCTCTCACGGGCCTTCCCGATCTCAGCTTCCTGAGATAAGGGTTCAAATCGCTCGCACACATTCCAAGCCTGCCCGCGGCGGCCCCGGCAAGATCTGCGGCGACCGCATGACACCACACCCCAATCCCCGCAGCAAGATGCGCGGTTGCTCCCTGAGCCATCAATGCGCCGATGATGCCGCTCAACACATCACCCATCCCGGGTGTGGCCATTCCTGCGTGGCCCCGATTGCAGAGCATGACCGGATACCCTGACTGGGCTACCAGTGTTCCGGCCCCTTTAAGGACGCAAGTGGCGTTGAATCTAGATGCGAGCTCTTCGATGGCTTCAGGGCGGTTCGCCTGAACTTTTTTGGGGCTTATTGCGGCAAGCCTTCCGGCTTCTCCGGGATGAGGGGTCAATATCGAGCGCTCTAGCGTTCTCGGATTCCGGGCGAGCAGGTTAAGCCCGTCGGCGTCGATCACTTTTCGTCCCGTTCCCTCGACGCACACGTCGTACATCTCCTTAGCCCACGCCGTCTGCCCGAGTCCTGGACCAATGACCAAAACATCTGCGTTGGCCAGCAGCCGGGACATCTCTTCTTTATCCCTCACTGCTCTGACCATCAACTCGGGGCAAGTCCCGCCCGCACTATGACTGTCCGGGTGGCACGCAATGCTGACCCGGCCTGCACCCATCCGCAGCGCTGCGACCCCTGCCAGGATGGGCGCTCCAGCCATCCCTGGACCGCCCCCTACCACTAAAACGTGGCCGGCACTCCCTTTGTGGGCGCTCTCTTTTCGGCCCGGCATATTCTCGCTCACCCACTTTTCGTCAAGCCGAAAGCCCCAAGCCTGCAATAATGGTTGCTCGATATCGGCCCCACTGCCCGCTTGCAGATCCTCGAGGATTACTTGCCCGGCGTAGTCAGGTCCCTCGCCCGTCATGAGGCCGGGCTTATTGCAGATAAAGGTGACGGTCATCTCCGCACTCACCGCTCCGCCGCGAGCGCTGCCGGTGTCCGCATTAAGGCCGGAGGGGACATCCAGTGAGAGGCAGGGGGTCTCCGATTGGTTAATCTCTCCGATCAAAGAAGCTAAGGGCTCCCGAACGCTTCCGGACACCCCTATGCCAAGCAAGGCATCAACCACAATCTGGGTCTTATTAAGCAACTCGTTCGAGTGATTCTCAGAAATCAGTCCTGCAGACAAGGCTCGATGTTTTGCCGCTAGCGCCTCGGGCGTCGCGGGCTCGCCGAGTGAGACCATCCTTACCCAAAGCCCCGCATTCTTCGCAATTCTGGCCAGCACATAACCATCGCCCCCGTTATTGCCTTTACCGCAATAGACAGTGATCACGTGGGCACGGGGCCAACGCTGACGCAACGCCCGGAAAGCGGCACGACCCGCAGCTTCCATAAGGGCTTCCGCGCTACGGCCCGAAGCTATCATCGCCTCTTCCAGCAATCGGATCTGATCAGTTTTGCAAAGAAGGTGTTGGCTTACGTTCATCAGGCTATCATAACGTGATGCAAAACCTCTCGGACAAAGCTCTGGCGCAACTCAGTCAGGACATTCGGAAGTGGGGGCAGGATCTGGGTTTTGATGCTGTGGGAATTTCGCCGGGCGAACTCTCCGGCGCCGGCGCTGAACTACAAAATTGGCTCCAAAGAGGGTGGCACGGAGAGATGGACTTCATGAGCACCCACGTCGCTGAGCGTACACACCCTGACCACCTTGTTCCCAATACTTGTCGAATCATCAGCGTTAGGCTGGGTTACTGGCATGATTCCGACGGGCGTACTCAGGAGACCCTTTGGGATCCAGAAAAAGCGTACATCGCCCGGTATGCCCTGGGAAGGGACTATCATCGCCCGATGCGCCGGAGGTTGCAGAAGTTAGCCGACCAGATTACCGAAAAAATAGGCCCCTTCTCCTACCGGGCTTTTGCCGACAGCGCGCCGGTGATGGAGAAACCTCTCGGACAGGCTGCTGGACTCGGCTGGATAGGAAAGCACACTAATCTGATCGACACGCAAACGGGATCCTGGTTTTTTCTCGGAGAACTCTATACAGATCTTCCACTGCCCGTCGACCCGCCTCACCCCGACCATTGCGGCACCTGCTCCCGATGCTCCACGGCCTGCCCAACGGGCGCGCTCGACATCCCGTATAAACTGGACGCCAGACGCTGCATTGCTTACCTAACCATCGAGCACAAAACTGCAATTCCGGAGTCATTGCGGGGACTGATAGGCAACCGGGTTTTCGGCTGTGATGACTGCCAGCTTGTCTGTCCCCACAACGGGAGTCCGAAAAAAGGCGATCCTCTGTTTGCTCCCCGTCATGGACTTGCCGATCCAGAACTGGTGGAAGTATTCCTTTGGTCGGCCGAGCAGTTTGAGCAATACACAAACGGCAGCCCTTTGCGGCGGCTGGGCTACGAGCGATGGATGAGAAATGTTGCGGTCGCATTAGGCAACGGTATCTCGACTGCCGCCGCGACCGATGCCCTGCGATCCCGGTTGGGAAAGGTGTCGGCAATGGTGGACGAGCACATTATCTGGGCTCTGCAGCGCCTTGGCGCGCCGGATGCTTCGACTATTGCGGGGCAGGAATATTAAAGAAATGCTCGCGGTAATATTTGAGCTCTTCGATTGACTCAAGGATATCGTCGAGCGCGCGATGTCCCCCTTTCTTGGAAAACCCGCCCGCTAATCCCGGCCGCCACCTCACAGCAAGCTCCTTAATGCTGCTCACGTCGAGGTTCCTGTAGTGCAGGAAAGACTCGAGGTCCGGCATGTGTTCGGCCAGGAAGCGCCGATCCTGACAGATGCTGTTGCCGCACAAGGGTGACTTGCCTGGGTCGAGATGTTCCTGAAGAAACGTCAAAGTCGCTGACTCAGCATCAGCATGGGTCAAGTTTGACGCCTTGACCCTATCGAGCAACCCTGTCCGGGAATGGGTGGTCTGATTCCAGTCATCCATCTTCGACAGGACAGTATTTGACTGGTGAATCGCCAACACGGGGCCCTGAGCCAAAAGATTCAGGTGAGCGTCTGTGACGACGGTGGCAATCTCAATGATCAAATCCGACTTAGGATTAAGCCCGGTCATTTCGAGGTCCATCCAGACGAGGTCAGAGTCGCTCATCGTCACCCACGCGAAGGCCTTCTACGGAAAACGGAGTTAAAGAGAAGGTAGCCCCAGCGCAATCAACTGTCGCTTTCTACGGCCTTCATGCTCAACCGAATCCTGCCCTGTTTGTCGACTTCAAGTACTTTAACCTTGACGACGTCACCTTCGGACAGCTTGTCGCTGACATTCGCGACCCGCTCGTCTGAAATCTGTGAGATGTGGACGAGGCCGTCCTTGCCCGGCAAGATGTTGACAAACGCCCCGAAATCCATCAACCGGACTACTTTGCC
This sequence comes from Proteobacteria bacterium UBA7447, assembly GCA_002477475.1. Classification (GTDB taxonomy): domain Bacteria; phylum Pseudomonadota; class Gammaproteobacteria; order Arenicellales; family UBA868; genus UBA868. Next base: position 9,624 of record DLPX01000069.1, on the reverse strand, counting down.
CTCATAGATGGTACCCGCCTCGACGTCAGCAGTGATCTGTTCTATTCGACGTCTTGCGTCCTCGGCGGCTGAGAGGTCGGAGGTCGCAATCTTGATGGTGCCATCATCTTCTATATCGATCGCGGCTCCTGTCGCTTCGGATATCGCCCGAATCGTCACGCCGCCTTTGCCAATCACATCCCGGATCTTGTCTGTCGGAATAGACATGGTGGTAATACGAGGGGCATATCGGGACATCTCTTCACGAGGCGCACTGATTACCTTGCCCATTTCGGTGAGGATATGCAGTCGACCCCGTTTGGCTTGTGCCAGGGCCTGTTCCATTATTTCCCGCGTTATGCCGTCAATCTTGATGTCCATCTGGAGTGCGGTGACACCATCTGCAGTTCCCGCGACCTTGAAGTCCATGTCCCCGAGATGGTCTTCGTCTCCCAAGATATCCGTCAGGACAGCGAAACGCTCTCCTTCCTTGATCAGTCCCATTGCAACGCCGGCGACGGGCGCCTTAAGCGTCACACCGGCGTCCATTAGCGCGAGACTGGTGCCGCAGACCGTCGCCATGGAGCTCGATCCATTCGACTCGGTGATTTCGGACACCGCTCGGATCACATACGGAAAGTCTTCCGGGCTCGGCAAGACGCCGAGGATCGCTCGTTTGGCGAGCCGACCATGGCCAATTTCCCGTCGTTTAGGCGAACCTACCCGGCCCGTTTCGCCAACACAGAAAGGTGGGAAGTTGTAGTGCAGCATGAAGGGATCACGGCGTTCACCCTCGAGTGCATCGATAATCTGTGCGTCCCTCTCAGTGCCGAGCGTACAGGTGACGATTGCCTGGGTCTCTCCGCGGGTGAAGAGCGCAGATCCATGGGTCCTCGGAAGCACGCTGGTTTCAATGCTGATGGGTCGGACGGTCTCAACGTCGCGCCCATCAATTCGCGGCTCATTCGAGAGGATCCGACCTCGAACGGTGGCTTTCTCAATACTCTTGATTGCACCTTTAACGCGATCAGCGAGACTTGCTTCCGCGTCGTCGGAAACGAGTTCGCTGGCCGCCTTGTCACGCACCGCCGCAATGGCATCCTGACGCGCGGTTTTATCTGCAATCTGGTAGGCACTTTGTACGTCTGCGGCCACGAGGGCCGCGACTTTTTCCTGAAGTACTTGATCCTGAGCCTCAGCTTCCCATTGCCAGCGCTCCACACCGACCGTCATCGCCAGGGATTCAATGGCCGAGATCGCTGCCTGGGAGGCATCGTGCCCAAATACAACGGCTCCAAGCATCTGTTCTTCGGTCAGTTCCTGCGCTTCTGACTCAACCATGAGTACGGCACCCTTGGTTCCCGCCACCACCAGGTCCAGCGCGGAGCTCTCCAACTGGCTTGCACTTGGATTCAGAACATAATTGCCGTCGATAAACCCGACTCGGGCAGCCCCGACTGGGCCATTAAAGGGAACGCCTGAGATAGAGAGGGCAGCGGATGCGCCGACCATCGCCACCACATCAGGATCAATTTCCGGATCTACTGACATGACCGTCGCAACAATCTGCACCTCATTGTCAAAACCGTCCGGAAAAAGTGGACGGATTGGCCGATCAATCAAGCGGCAGGTAAGGATTGCCTTTTCTGATGGTCGTCCTTCGCGCTTAAAAAAACCGCCGGGAATTCTGCCGGCGGCATAGGTCCGTTCTTCGTAATCTACGGTAAGTGGGAAAAAATCACGGCCGCTCGACTCGCGTGCGGCCACCACGGTAACCAGCACAACGGTTTCGCCCATGCTGGCCAGCACTGCCCCAGATGCCTGTCGGGCGACTTGCCCGGTCTCCAGGCGAAATTCCTGATCGCCATACTGGAATGTTTCAACGGTTTTGTTCAAGCGGATAGCTCCGTAGTTTTAAAAGTGTCGGTAGGGCTTAGCGTCTGAGCCCGAGGCGGCCGATCAAAGTTCGATAACGTTCAGTATCACGGTCCTTAAGGTAGTCCAAAAGTTTGCGACGGCGGTTCACCATTCGCAGCAAGCCCTGCCGCGAGTGATGATCATGAATGTGGGTTTTGAAATGGTCTGTCAGATCGCTGATGCGTGCAGTCAGCAGGGCAACCTGAACTTCGGGAGAACCTGTATCACCGGGCGCAGTGGCATACTCACTGACGACCTTGGCTTTATCTTCGGCCACTAAGGACATATCTAGATCTCTCTTGCGATTACGGTAAATTTCTAATGTGTGGAGCAGGATCGACGCCGGTTGAGGAGTAGGTGAGCGCCGGCACAAAATGAAAGCCGCCGTATTCTACAGTCATGGCCCACTTTCCTCAACAAATTCAGCCGGTTTGAGTTCCCGTGGGTACCAGACGTTCAGGCGCCACCGTTCCATGAGGGCCTACGACCCCCACTCCCAAAAACCCCGCAGCGGACGAATAGAGTCGGACGCTTCCCTCACCTGGCAGATTGGCCGCTCGAACGCTCTTCCCACGACATAGATAAAACGCAGCATCCACGGACAATTCAACCGCCGGAAGGTGGTCCAGCGCCTCTCCGACAGCCCCAAGGTGAGTCCGCCGTTCAACAGGTCCTGTCATTTTTTCAAGATCGTCCAAGGTAAGGGCCTGATCAAGGAGCAGTCCGGCAACACCTAAACGTCGAAGTTCAATTACGTGAGCCCCTGTTTCTAGCCTCTCACCAAACTCGGTCGCGAGGGTTCTTACGTAGAATCCAGACGAACATCGGAGCGTCAACTCAACGTCGCGCCCGTTATAAGACTGAAAATCCAGCTCATGGACGGTGACTTCCCTTGCCTCACGTTCAATCTCTTTTCCTTGGCGAGCGAGCTTGTATAGCGGCTGACCATCCATCTTGATCGCAGAATACATCGGCGGAACCTGCAGCCGTGTTCCTAGGAACTCCTGCAGGATACTGCGCACTTGTGATTCAGTGACGTTGACAGAAACCCGTTTCGTCACTGCGCCCTCGCTGTCGCCTGTCTCTGTCGTTTCACCAAGGCGAACCGTCGCCATGTAGTACTTGTCTGAGCCGAGAAAATACCCCGACCACCGGGTCGATGATCCAAAACACAGGGGCAACAATCCCGTCGCAATCGGATCCAGGCTCCCAGTGTGCCCTGCTTTGCGTGCCGCCAACAGTTTTTTGGCGCGCTGCAGCGCCTCGTTGGAGGTAATGCCAGCGGGTTTATCCAGAAGCAGAATTCCATCTACGGGATCCCCGAAGGTCTGTTTTCTCCTACGACCCAAGTTCAATCACCACTATCATGATCGCCGGCGTTAGAAAGACCATCCAGCAACCTCGACATCTCGGCACCGCGCTTGATGCTTTCGTCATACTCAAATACAAGTTCCGGCGTGCGCCGCAACCCAGCCTGCTGGCCCAATTCCCAACGCAGTGAGCCGGAGACCGCGTTTAGCTCCTTGGTGAGTTCGGCACTTGAAAGTTTCGATGCAAGGGAAGTGATGAACACTCGGGCATGCCGCAGATCCTTGCTCACCGAGACCGCGGTGATGGAGATCAGTCCTACAACGCTTGACTCCATCTCACGAGAGATAATCGGCGCCAACTCCCTTCGCAACACCTGACCAATCCTACGCGTCCGATCGACGCCCTGCATTGTGTACTCGATCCTTTTGTGACTGTTTCGGAAGACTGAGACTATGACAGCTCAGAGCGTCGCGGCCTGCTCTACGTTTTCGTAGATTTCTATCTGATCGCCCGGCTTGATATCGTTGTAATTTTTCACACCGATGCCGCACTCAAACCCTGATCTGACTTCAGTCACGTCTTCCTTGAAACGTTTCAACGAGTCAATCTGCCCATCGAAGATCACAACATTGTCACGCAGCACCCGCACTGGAAGATTTCGCCGAACCTCACCCTCGATCACTCGGCAACCGGCTACGGCACCCATTTTGGCAACCCGAAACACATCCCGCACCTCGGCGAGACCGACTGCTTGTTCCCGGATGATCGGCGCCAACATACCGGTAAGTGCTGCTGTAACTTCATCCACCACATCATAGATCACGTTGTGGTACCGCACATCTATACCTTCACTCTCAATCAATTTTCGGGCGGTCGCATCCGCTCGCACATTAAAGGCGATCACGATCGCCTCAGATGCTCCGGCAAGATTTACATCAGATTCGTTGATGCCGCCCACCATACCGTGCACGACAGCCACTTTCGCTTTTTCCGAGCTCACTTTCTCGAGCGACTCCGTCAGCGCTTCCACAGAGCCTTGGACATCCCCTTTGATGATGACGTTTAAGGTCTTAACCTGGCCTTCGCCCATCTCGCTGAACATGCTTTCCAGTTTGGCTTTTTGCTGTCGCGCCAGTTTGACTTCTTTATGCTTCGCCTGTCGATAACTGGTGATTTCCCTTGCGCGTCGCTCATCGGCAACTACTGAAAATTCATCCCCAGAGTCTGGTACCCCGCCCAAGCCTTGAATCTCGACCGGCGTAGACGGGCCCGCAGTCAACTCGACGTCTCCCGCATCGCTGGTCATCGCCCGAACACGACCGAATTCCCGCCCGGCGATAACGATGTCGCCTTTTTTTAGTTCTCCTTTCTGGACGAGTAGCGTGGCAACGACCCCCTTGCCGCGATCCAGGCGTGCCTCAACAACCGTACCGGATGCGACCCCCGCATCAGGGGCGCCGAGGTCCAACATTTCTGACTGCAGCAGAACCGAATCGAGAAGACTGTCAACACCTTCTCCGGTGATCGCAGAGACCTGACTCATCAGCGTATCCCCGCCCCAGTCCTCTGGAATAACCTCCTGACTAGCCAATTCCTGTTTAACGCGATCTGGGTCCGCGTCTTCCTTGTCCATCTTGTTTATGGCAACAATCAGAGGCACGGAAGCCTGACGTGCGTGGCTGATTGCCTCTATGGTCTGAGGCTTGACTCCATCATCTGCTGCCACAACAAGAATAACGAGATCCGTCACCTGCGCACCGCGAGAACGCATTGCGCTAAACGCCTCGTGTCCGGGCGTATCCAGAAACGTCACGGTCCCCTTGTCCGTGGCAACTCGGTAAGCACCGATATGTTGAGTAATCCCGCCCGCCTCCCCGGCAGTGACTTTTGTTTTCCTAAGGTAGTCCAGCAGGGACGTCTTGCCGTGATCGACATGCCCCATCACCGTGACTACTGGCGCCCGCGGAGCGCTCGGGCGTTCGTCTGAAGTATCGTCAGCGCTCAATATTGCTTCAGGGTCATCCAGATCTGCGGCAATTGCCTTGTGCCCCATTTCTTCTGCCACCAGCATCGCGGTATCCTGATCCAGTACCTGATTGATGGTCACCATACTTCCCATCTCCATCAGGACCCGAATCACTTCTGCTGCCTTGACCGACATCGATTGGGCGAGCTCGGCAACGCTGACAGTTTGAGGTACGGAGATATCCCGACTCACCGGTTCGGTGGGCTTCTCGAAAGCGTGCTGGCCTGCAGTCGCTGAAGTCAGGCGACGGGGTTTTATCGGCTGACGTGGCCGCCGCTTGCCACGCTTTCCCTCCGCCAGATGGAGCTCCCCACCACTGTCCGCCCTTCCTTTGCCTTTGCGTTTCTTAGGCTTTTCATCCCGTCTTGTCGTGGTTTTATTTTCTGGCGGCGACACGGGTGCGGGGGTAGGATGTTCGGCGGGACGCGCTTCGACCTCTGCCGCTCTGGCCGCGGCTTCGGCCTGGCGTTTTTGCGCCTCCTCCTCTGCCGCTGCCGCAGCTTCCTGTTTGGCGCGCTCTTCAGCCTCTTGCTTCGCCTGCTGCTCTCGCTCCTTCGCTTCGGCTGCTTCGCGAGCGGCCTGTTCGGCTTCCTCCTGTTGACGCTGCAACTCGCCCCGGCGGACGTAGGTCCTGCGCTTTTTAACCTCGACATGTACAGTCCTGGAACCCCCGGCTCGCGAGCTCTGTTTGACTGCCGTGGTCGTACGTCGATTCAGTGTTACTTTTTCCTGAGGCTTTGGGGTCTCTGCGGTGGTTTTGCCACCACGCAGAAATGCCAGCAGGGTGCTACGTTCCGTATCATCCAACGTGTCATCCGCGGCTTTCCCCGAGACACCGGCGGCTGACAGCTGCTCCAGCAGCTTCTCTGGAGGTAAGCCGATCTGTTCTGCGAGTTTTTTTATGGCTACAACAGGCATAAGCATCTACCGTTAGGGGTTAACTTGAGCTGGCACTCTCCATGCCTGCAACCTCTTCCTGAGCTTCGACAGCGTCATCGGCTTCCTCAAACCATGGTTTTCTCGCCGTCATGATCAATTCGCTTCCCTGCTCCGCATCGATTCCCGTCATTTCAACGAGCTCATCTGTCGCGCACTCGGCAAGATCCTCCATCGAGCGGATTCCTTTGCTGGCGAACAGTGCCGCTGTCGCTTCATCCATACCTTCCATCGACTGCAAATCAGCTTCGGGCCGACTCTTCTCCAGTTCGGCGATTTCCCGGATATCCAGAAAATCTCGAGCTCGAACTCGAAGTTGTTCGACCAGATCCTCGTCAAAGCCTTCGACATCTAGCAATTCCTGCACAGGGACATAGGCCACCTCTTCCGGAGTGACAAAGCCCTCTTCAACCAATACACCTGCGACCTCTGAATCAATATTCAGTTGAGTCATCAGACGCTCGACGGCTTCCTGAGCCTCCTGCTCCGCTTTCTCGGCAGCCGCCTCGTCGGTCATAATGTTCAACTCCCACCCGCTCAATTCGGATGCCAGGCGAACATTTTGTCCGCCTCGTCCAATCGCAAGAGAAAGTTGACTCTCTTCAACTACGACATCCATCGACCGTGATTCTTCATCCATCAATATCGAGTCGACTTCTGCTGGCTGCAAGGCCTTGATGACGAACTCAGCTGGGCTATCGACCCAGGTAATGATGTCTATGCGTTCAAGGTTGATCTCATTTGAGACGCTCTGAACGCGCGCGCCCCGAATACCGACACACGCCCCGACAGGATCGATCCGGTTGTCCTGCGACCTGACAGAAATCTTGGCTCTGGATCCCGGATCTCTCGCGGCTCCGAGAATCTCAATAACTCCCTGTCCCACTTCCGGCACCTCGAGCTGGAATAACTTGATCACGAGCTCGGGGCAACGTCGATCAAGGATCAACTGGGGACCGCGAGGCTCGGAACGAACTTCGGTCAGGATCGACTTGACGCGATCACCACTTCGTAAAATCTCCCGGTCAATCCAGTTGGAGCGAGGAAGGGAAGCCTCTACTCCTTCTAGGTCAATAATGGCCTCCCGATTGCCTACTCGCTTCACCACCCCTTGGACCATTTGTCCGACACGATCCTTGAATTCTTCGTGCACCCTTGCGCGTTCTGCTTCCCGCACTTTCTGACTGATCACCTGTTTGGCGGCCTGCGCCTCAATGCGGCCAAAAGTCGCTACCGTCTCTAAGGGTTCTTCGACGACACCGCCAATCTCATGGGTATCGTCCGGATAGCTTATTTCGGCCGCGGCAAATGTCATCTGGCGGGCCGGGTTTTCCACCGCCGCATCGTCTTCGACAATCTCCCATTGCCTGAATGCCTCGTAGTCGCCACTGGTCCGATCGATCTGTACGCGGACCTCGATGTCTTCGCGATTCCGCTTGCGAGTTGCCGTAGCGAGCGCTGCTTCAATTGCCTCAAAGACTATTCCGCGATCGATATCTTTTTCCCGGGAAAGTACGTCGGCCATCATCAATACGTCATCTTTCGTCATCTTCAACTACTCCCAAGCGTTCATTAGGATCGATCCCCAGTTGGCCCATCGTTGCGCCTGCTTACGCAGTCGGCCATGGGCCAAAGTCGGTCTTTATTAGTTTCTTTGTCCCTGCGATTTCGCTTTATTCCAAACCCACGAGATTTGCTTTTTCCATCGCCTGGTAATCCAGTTCGTAGGGCTCTCCATCCACTTCAACCACGACACACTCCGCCCCAGCCTCTACCAGAAACCCAGTAAACCGACGCCGTCCCAAGCGGGCCTCACGCATCACCACCCTTACCTGATTACCCTGAAAACGCTGAAAGTGTTCAGGCTTGACAAGAGGCCGATCAATACCGGGGGACGACACTTCCAGCGTGTACTCCGCTCTAATTGGGTCTTCCACGTCCAAGATTGCGCTCACTTGACGACTCACCTGCTCGCAGTCCTCAAGAAGAATTCCGCCTGGTGCGTCGATGTAGGCTCTGAGCACTTGGCCTCCCGAGGGCGATCCCGTCGTTTCGACCATCACTAATTCGTACCCCATATCCTCCACGACCGGCTCCAGCAGTTGTCGGATCGCGCTGTTATCCATCTCATATTTCCCTACCCGATCAGTCTCTCCGACTGCACTCCTGCACCCGAAGCACCAAAAACAAACCCCGCTACTGCGGGGCCCCGGATAACAGCATTTGGTAGCGGGGGTAGGATTCGAACCTACGACC
>DLPX01000069.1:0-886 GCA_002477475.1 Proteobacteria bacterium UBA7447 | reverse complement strand
CCTTCGGGTTATGAGCCCGACGAGCTGCCAGACTGCTCCACCCCGCACCGCGACGCGGCAGTTTAACCAGTTTGTCTCGCGAAAACAATAAGATGACAGGCAAAAGCCGGTTTGTTTCTTGTTCGCAGCTCTTCTTGTGAAGCATTTTTGAAGGGACCTAGGTTTACAGGAGGCTAGAATGGGCAAAAAGATACTCGTGCCATGCAGAACACAGATCCACAAGAACTTCTAAAGTTTGAAGCGCTCGCTTCGCGCTGGTGGGATCCCCAGAGCGAATTTGCCCCACTGCATGCGATCAATCCACTTCGGCTCGACTATATCGACCAAAAGGTTGCCCTGGCCGGCGCTCGAGTCCTCGACGTCGGATGCGGAGGAGGCATTCTCTCCGAGAGTCTCGCTGCAAAAGGCGCCAACGTTGTCGGTATTGACGCAGGGCTCGCTCCAATCAACGTCGCGCGATTGCACGCAATCGCAAACAATGTCGAAATTGATTATCAGCACACCACGGTGGAAGCCCTCCTCGAGAAGGAAGAAAGCTCGTTTGATGTGGTCTGCTGTCTCGAAATGCTTGAGCACGTTCCCGATCCTGCCTCAGCGATAGAGGCCTGTTCAAAACTTGTGCGTCCAGGTGGCAGTATTTTCTTTTCCACAATAAACCGTAATTTAAAGTCCTTTGTGTTTGCCATTGTTGGGGCAGAATATGTTCTCTCGCTGCTTCCCCGCGGCACGCATGATTACAAAAAGTTTATTCGCCCATCTGAACTAGATGGTTGGGCGAGATCGGCTCGGTTATCGCTTTCCAGCATAACCGGTATGCATTACAACCCAATCACCAAGCGCTATACCCTCGGCGACGGGGTTGACGTCAACTACCTCTGTCACTACT
>DLPX01000068.1 GCA_002477475.1 Proteobacteria bacterium UBA7447 | reverse complement strand
CAGGCATCGCAGGCCTCCGGTATCGACTACAGTGATGGACGCGAAGAAGAGTCCATTCTGCATGAAACCCTGGCCCAGGCGAATAATTTAGCCTGGAATTCACCTGAGTTCGCTGGCCCCTACGGTAGTTGGGCGCAGGAATACCACTTGTCTCCCTTGCGCGCCAATTTGCTGCGGGGCTTAAGACTTCCAGAAGCGGGCCGGATTCTTGAGGTGGGGGCAGGCTGCGGCGCCGTGACACGCTTTCTTGGTGACCATGGCTTTACCGTAGACGCTGTTGAGGGAAGCGCGAGTCGGGCCCGTCTAGCCTATGCACGCTGCACTGGGCTAGACAACGTTTCCATCATCTCCGCTGACTTTCATCGACTGCAATTCCCAAGACAAAGCTACGATTTAGTGTTGTTTATTGGGGTGCTGGAATATGCCCAAAGGTTTGCCCCAGACGGATTGTCGGCTCGTGATGCTGTCATCCGGATGCTGACTCAAGCGACGCAAGCCCTCTCAGCGGACGGAAAAATAATCATTGCGATTGAGAATCGTCTTGGAGCGAAATATCTCTCCGGATGGCCTGAAGATCACCTCGGGATGCCCTGGTCTGGGGTCGCCGGATATCCGGCCGGTAGCGCAGCCGACGCAGGGATACGAACCTTCGACAAAACAGAATGGGACGATATTTTCAGGGAGCTGCAGCTTAAACACCGCAGTTTCTTCCCGCTGCCGGATTACAAGCTACCCGAAGCTTTCATCAGTGAGGATGGGCATGATGCGCCGGGGGCGAGCGCTATCTATGGGCGATATGTCTCCGTGAATCGGGCACCAGCGCCTGCGTCCTTAGCGCCGGCGAGGTTGCAACAGAATGCGTTGTATCGAGCGGGACTCCTTTATTCGTGTGCAGACTCGTTCGGTATTGTGGTTTCGCGTTCCGATGAGGGGCTTGATGGGCTGATGCCGCACGACTGGATTGTTTTTGGTGCCAGCGCAGGCGGCACGGAACCGGGTTTGTGTATCAAGAGCGGGGCAAGTGTGGCAAGTAAATTCACGCCATTCAACGAAAATGATCAACCATTAATTCTCCCTCGAGGAGAGCTGCTTTATCAGTATTGGCTAAAATGCGCGGTGTTGGGTATGACTCAAGACGAATTCTCAAAGTTCATCGGAGGGTATCTTAGGCGTGCAATCCAGACCGGCCTTCGGCCTCCTGGGTGGTGTCTGATGGTTAGCGAGGACGGAGAGTTGGTCTCCGAAATATTTCCGTGGCCCTCTGAGGGGGATCTTCCCAGCGCAATAGATAGCCAGTTGTGGGCAGCTTCTGTGTTGGACGGATTCTTTGATTTTGCCCAATCCGATATTGAGTCCCGGGTCGATCTTGGACCCTGTGGAGGAGTCACAGGCCTAAAACAGCAGATCCTTCATTGCCTCAGCAATTTTTCGGCCGATGCAGCCGCGTGTGTTGGGAACTTTGATGCTGCGATCTATTGGGCCTCGGGGGAAGCATTCTCCGAGGAGCAAAAATCTGCGCACCGCTCATCTGGTCAGGGCAGGGAGGTTCTGACGTTCAATCTCCCAGAGCCGGTGCGTGCCGATGTGTGTCTGCGTTTTGATCCTTCGGATCAGGAAACGGGGTCAAAGACGCTAACGGTCAAGCTCGAGTCAATGCTTCTCTTTAAGGCGCAGGATTCGTCTGGCGTTGATTTGATGCCGGCTTTGAAGCGCGCCGGAGTCGATGCCTGCAACCAGTGTGAACTCAAACCGACCGACGACGGGGTTAGTCTGATAATTCGGGGGAATGATCCCTGGGTCGTTATTGACCTGGCGCCGCTTGGGCTGCCTTCTCACCTCCGCCTTGAACGGGTGGAGGCCCACCTTGACTGGGGATCATAAGAGCCAAAAGAGCGACGCCTATTGTCGCTGTGTTCATTGACCGTCTACATAGGTAAGACTAGAATTTGGGCTTCCGAATTCGGCCGCTTTTAATAGCGTTCTTTAGTCGAGTGCTCGCAAATTATCTCCCCGTACTCCTGTTCCTGGTAACAGGGATCCTGATTGGCATCGTCGCCCTTGCGGCGGGGCGGGTATTGAGTCCCCGCAATCCTTATCCTGCCAAGTTATCAGCGTACGAATGCGGCTTCGAGGCGTTCGAAGACGCGAGAATGAAATTCGACGTTCGATATTACCTGGTGGCCATTCTCTTCATTATTTTCGATCTCGAGATCGCATTTCTTTTCCCTTGGGCCATTGTTTTGGATGAGATCGGGGTGTTCGGTTTTTGGGCAATGATGATATTCCTCGCAATCCTCGTCGTCGGTTTTGTTTACGAGTGGATGAAGGGAGCCCTGGAGTGGGAGTGAGATTCGATGGCGCTTGAAGGAGTGATGTCTCAGGGCTGGGCAACGGCCCGACTGGATGATTTGATCAATTGGGCGCGGACAGGCTCCATGTGGCCAATGACCTTCGGACTTGCCTGTTGTGCCGTTGAGATGATGCACGCGGGGGCATCGCGCTACGACCTCGACCGATTCGGGGTGATATTCAGGCCGAGCCCGCGGCAGTCCGACGTGATGATCGTAGCGGGGACCCTGACCAATAAAATGGCGCCAGCGCTGAGGCGTGTGTATGACCAGATGCCCGAACCCCGTTGGGTAATCTCTATGGGTTCCTGCGCTAATGGCGGCGGTTACTATCACTACTCATACTCGGTGGTCCGGGGCTGTGATCGGATCGTTCCGGTAGATGTCTATGTTCCAGGCTGTCCGCCCACCCCAGAAGCGCTGATGTACGGAATCATTCAACTCCAAAAGAAGATTAAGCGTGACGACACTATCGCCCGCTGATCATTCGGACAGAAAAGATCCACAGCAGTCCGGCGAGGATGCGCTCTCCGAATTAACGGCATCGTTTGGCGCTACCGTGACTTCGGAGTTTGACGAGCGCACGGTGATCGTTGATCGTGATGAGGCGTTCGCACTTTTGCGCTCGTTGCGGGATAGTTCTGCGACCCGGTTCGAACAGCTCATTGATCTGTGTGGGGTTGACTACGGCAACGGTGACGACAGCGCAGCGCTGCGCGGCCATCCAGAGCGCTTTGCCGTGGTATATCACCTGCTGTCGGTGTCGCGAAACGATCGGCTGCGTGTAGTCGCCTATCTGCCAGAAGACAACCCTCGTATCAAGAGCGTGGTGGGCATCTGGGCGTGCGCCAACTGGTATGAAAGAGAAGCCTTCGATTTATTCGGTATTCTTTTTGACGGTCACCCTGATCTTCGCCGTCTGCTAACGGATTACGGGTTCATCGGACATCCGATGCGCAAGGACTTCCCCTTAAGTGGTCATGTTGAAATGCGGTTTGACGAGAAAAAAGGCCGTGTTGTGTATGAGCCTGTCTCTATTGATCCAAGGGTGACCGTGCCCCGCGTCATTCGCCAGGAGTCTGTCGAGTGAGCGAAATTCGCAACTACACCATGAACTTCGGACCTCAGCATCCGGCGGCCCACGGCGTGCTTCGCCTGGTTATGGAGATGGACGGCGAAGTGGTCGAGCGGATCGACCCGCATATTGGGCTACTGCACCGGGGCACAGAGAAACTGGCGGAAAGCAAGCCTTATAACCACAGTATTGGTTACATGGATCGGCTCGATTATGTATCAATGATGTGTAACGAGCATGCGTATGTTCTAGCGATAGAGAAACTGCTTGGGGTGGCGCCTCCGATTCGGGCTCAGTACATCCGGGTCATGTTCTCTGAGATCACCCGAATTCGAAACCACTTGCTGTGGATTGCGGCGCATGGACTCGATATTGGCGCAATGGCTGTTTTCCTCTACGCGTTCCGAGAGCGTGAGGATTTATGCGATGTTTACGAGGCGACCTCTGGAGCGCGACTGCACGCAGCCTACTTCCGGCCGGGAGGGGTATACCGTGATCTGCCTGATCGAATGCCTCAGTATGAGGTCTCGCGGGTACATTCGGAGGATGAAGTCCGGCAGAAGAACATGAATCGTGAAGGCTCAGTGCTGGATTTTATCGAGTCGTTTGTTGAGCGCTTCCCCGATTGTATCGATGAATACGAAAACCTCCTGACAGATAACCGTATCTGGAAGCAACGGACGGTCGATATCGGGATCGTTAGCCCGGAACGTGCGATGCAGCTGGGATTCACCGGTCCCATGCTGCGGGGCTCAGGCGTCGAATGGGATCTGCGACGCAAACAACCCTATGAGGTCTACCCCGAGCTGGATTTCGACATTCCGGTGGGGGTTACGGGGGATTGTTACGACCGTTACCTTGTTCGGATCGAAGAGATGCGTCAGTCTAATCATGTTGTTCGCCAGTGTGTCGACTGGCTTCGCCAGAACCCGGGACCGGTGATGACTGATGATCACAAGCTTGCGCCGCCAGAGCGTAACGAGATGAAAGAGGACATGGAGTCACTCATTCATCACTTTAAATTGTTCACCGAGGGATACAGCACGCCGCCGGGACAGGTGTATCAAGCTGTCGAGGCGCCTAAAGGCGAGTTTGGTATTTATATCGTCTCGGACGGGGCGAACAAGCCTTTTCGCTTGAAGATTCGGGCACCCGGTTTTGCGCACCTGGCTTCCCTGGACGAAATGGCTCGAGGCCATATGCTCGCCGACGTCGTTGCCATTATCGGAACTCAGGATATTGTTTTTGGAGAGGTGGACCGTTGATGGAGCAAACAGGGACCATACTTACCGAGGCCATCATTCAGAAGATTGAGGCGGAAGCGGGCAAGTATCCCACCCGACGGGCCGCAGTGAAGTCAGCTTTGCGCTACGCCCAGGCCGAATTTGGCTGGATCAGCGAGGGCGTAGTCAAGGCGGTGGCGGAAGTCCTGGGTCTCGAGCGTATCGAGGTATTCGAAGTCGCTACTTTCTATGACATGTTTTACACGCGACCCGTCGGCAAATTTCCGGTGCGCGTATGCACCAATGTTTCCTGTCTGCTGCGTGGCGCTGATGGAATCATGGAGGCGTTATGTCAGCGTTTGGGGGTTGAGGAGGGAGAAACGACAGCAGACGGTCGATTTACGGTGTTTGCCGCTGAGTGCCTCGGTGCATGCGGCGGAGCACCCATGATGGCGGTGGGAGATGACTATCATGAAGATCTCAAGGCAGATGAATTGGACAACGTGCTGGCGGGGTATCAATGAGCAGCCCTTCAGAGATCCGCGTCTGCCTGCCGCCCCACGACGCAGTGACCCCTTGGACCTTGGCATTCTATCGAGAGAGAGGAGGCTATGACGCTTGGGAGAAGGTTCTTAAAAATCAGACGCCCCGCGAAGAGATTATCGAGACCTTGAAAACCTCAGGTTTACGAGGCCGCGGTGGGGCCGGTTTTCCGACAGGCCTGAAACTGAGTTTCATGCCGCGGGATGCGCAAGGCCAGAAGTACATTGTTTGTAATTCGGATGAAAGTGAGCCCGGAACGTTCAAGGATCGTGACATTCTTCGGTTTAACCCGCATCAGGTGATCGAAGGTATGGCACTTGCCGGATATGCCATCGGCGCTACCATCGGCTTCAATTACATACGCGGCGAGTATTACGAGCCCTGGCAGCGCTTTGAGGCGGCCCTGATTGAAGCAAGACAGGCCGGTCTGTTAGGTGAGAATCTAATGGGATCAGAAATCGCTTTTGAGCTGCACAGTCAGCGCGGCGCGGGGGCATATATCTGCGGTGAGGAGACGGCACTGCTGGAGTCGCTGGAGGGCAAAAAAGGACAGCCGCGTTTCAAGCCGCCATTTCCGGCCCAGGTAGGCGCCTTTGGTAAACCCACCACGATAAACAACACCGAGACCCTCGCGTCCATTCCTCCGATTATTCGAAACGGCGCGGAATGGTTTTCCAGCATTGGGGTCGAGAACAGCGGCGGCACCAAGATTTACTCTGTCTCGGGTCATGTCAACCGTCCAGGAAACTATGAGGTGCCTATGGGAATGCCCTTCCGTGATCTGCTGGAGATGGCCGGAGGCGTTCAAGACGGCCGGGCCCTGAAAGCAGTTATTCCGGGAGGTTCTTCAGTGCCGGTTGTTCCTGCAGATGCCATCATGGAGTGCACCATGGACTATGACGGGCTTTCGCAGGTCGGGTCCGCGCTCGGAGCCGGTTCCGTGATTGTCATGGACGAAACCACCTGCATGGTGGAGGTGCTGGAGCGCATCTCTTATTTCTACTTTGCGGAATCGTGCGGACAGTGTACACCCTGTCGCGAGGGAACCGGTTGGTTGTATCGCATGATTCGGCGGATTCGTAATGGAGAAGGGACGCACGCGGATCTGGACCGCCTGAAATCGGTCGCAGACCGGATCGAAGGCCGAACGATCTGCGCGCTGGGTGACGCTGCCGCGTGGCCGGTTCAAAGTTTTCTGAAACACTTCCGGCACGAATTCGAAGCCATGATTCCTCGTGAGGAAGCGGCCTGATGGATGCGCCGACCACCGTGACGGTCGTCATCAATGGCCGTGAAGTTCACGCCGAACCCGGAAGCATGATTATTGAAGCCGCGGACGCGGCCAATATTTACATCCCGCGCTTTTGTTATCACCCAAAACTGTCAATTGCGGCGAATTGTCGCATGTGTCTGGTCGAGGTAGAAAAGGCGCCTAAACCCTTGCCGGCGTGTGCCACTCCTGTGGCCGACGGGATGGTCGTTCAAACGCGATCAGCCACTGCGGTCGAGGCACAGCAGGGGACGATGGAATTTCTGCTGATCAACCACCCGCTTGACTGCCCTGTATGTGATCAAGGCGGGGAGTGCCCTCTTCAGGATCAGGCCATGGGATACGGTCAGGATTCTTCCCGATACGAGGAAGAAAAAAGGGCCAAGCCGCCGTTGGATCTTGGCCCCCTTGTCGCGACGGCGATGACTCGGTGTATTCACTGCACGCGATGTGTTCGATTCGGACGAGAAATTGCTGGGACGATGGAGTTGGGTGCGACGGGTCGGGGCGAGGATATGACGATAGAAACCTACCTCGATGGCTCCGTCGACAGCGAGGTCTCAGGAAATATTATTGATCTTTGCCCGGTTGGGGCATTGACTTCAAAACCCTACCGATTTTCTGCGCGGCCCTGGGAACTATTCAGCCATGAAGGTATCAGTCCTCACGACAGCCTTGGCACCAACATCACGCTACAGACGGCTCACCAGTCTGTGAAGCGCGTAGTTCCCCGAAACAACGAGAAAATCAACGAGTGCTGGATCTCAGATCGGGACAGGTTCGCTTACGAAGGCGCAGAGTGTGACGATCGGCTGACCCAGCCGATGATCCGGCGAAAGGAGGGCCTGGTTGAGACTTCCTGGGAAGAGGCGCTTGGCGAAACCGCTGCGGCGATGCGTCAGGCTGCTGAGCAAGATAGCTCCAAACTAGCCGCTCTGATTCATCCGATGAGTTCGATGGAAGAATCTTTCCTGCTACAACGAGTAGTGCGCGGACTCGGGTCTGATCAGATTGACCATCGCTTGCTTCAACAGGATTTTTCTGACGATGCAGTGGCACCAGTTTATCCCGGCCTTGAGGCTGCGCTGTCTGATGTTGATTCCCTTAAAGGCATCCTGCTGATTGGATGCAACCCCCGCAAGGAAGCGCCATTGCTGGCTTTGCGAATACGCAAGATGGTCGAGCAGGGCGGTGTGGCAGGGTTGCTAGGCTCGTACGCGCCCGATTTGAATTTCTCGCTCTCCGCCTTTCACTGCGTAACGCCGGCAGAACTTCCCGGTGTGTTGCGCGGTCTCGTGAACAACGCGGAAGCACTAGACTCCGCGGGAGAGTCGTTCGAAAGCGATGCGTTGTCCGGGTTTCTCAGCGAAGTCGGAGGCAATGGAATGATCCTCCTTGGACAGGGGGCTCTCAATCACCTCCATGCTGGAACCATTCGGACGCTAGCGGGGCGTCTTGCACAGCAGACAGGCATGAAGCTCGGTGTTTTAACGCCAGGAAACAGTGCCGGTGCATGGTGGGCGGGCGCGGTACCGCATAGAATCGCACAAGGGATGCCTGCAAAAACGGCAGGTGCCAACGCATCCCAGATCGCGGACCTCGACGTCAAGACGGTTTTATTGTATGGCGTGGAGCCTTCGATTGACCACTCTGATCCGATCCGATTGCAGGGCATGCTTGATCGGGCGAAGACAGTCATCGCCTTCGGTGCGTTTCGATCCGCAGTGCCTGATCAAGCAGACATTGTGGTGCCGATCTCCCCGTATACGGAGTGTTCTGGCAGTTATCTCAACTGTAATGGCATTGTCCAGGTTTCTAGTCCGGCGCTCTCCCCAAGGGGTAATTCTCGCCCGGGGTGGAAGGTTTTGCGCGTCCTGGGGAACTTCCTGTCTTTGCCTGATTTCGATTATGACGATGTGGCGCAGGTCGCCACGGAACTGGGTCATCCTCCTGAGGTCTTAATGCAGGCAGATAAGGCACAGATCCCAGTCTCAGAGGACGTCGATAGTGCATCCGCTCACGCTGACGGATTGTTCTCCCTTGTCGCCGAACGTTCCATTTATCAAGCCGATCCGATCGTGCGGCGTTCCCGCGCGCTCTCCCTTACGCACGATGGCGCCTCGGAAGCGTTTTGCCGTCTTCATCCTGAAGATCTTAAAGCGGCGGGCCTGGCCGGAGTGTCTCGAGTACTGTTGGCAGGGGAATATCACCAGGCCACCCTGGAGGTGGCCGAAGATAGCGGTGTGGTGCGCGGCTCAGTGTTTGTCTTTTCGGGCTCAGTTGCCACCGCGGGATTTGGTGGGGATTCGACTGTCAGAATCAGGCCGGTGACGTAGCGTGACGGAAACCTTGATCACCCTCTGGAGCGGTCTGCCCCTATTCCTGCAGTTGGGTCTCAAGATCGGGGCGATTATCCTCCCGTTGCTCGGAATGGTGGCGTACTACACGTTGGCCGAGCGCAAAGTGATCGCCTATATGCACGTAAGGGTGGGGCCCAATCGCGTGGGGCCGAAAGGTCTGCTTCAGCCGATCGCGGACGCGGTCAAGCTGATGTTCAAAGAAATGATTATTCCGACCAACGCGGATCGGTACCTGTTTCTGATAGCTCCCGTCCTGGCCCTCGCTCCGGCACTGGGAGCCTGGGCCGTCGTACCCTTTACCGATACCCTCGTGCTGGCCAATATCGATGCGAGCTTGCTATACGTTCTCGCTCTGACGTCAATGGGCGTGTACGGCGTGGTGATTGCTGGCTGGGCGTCAAACTCAAAGTACGCGTTTCTCGGAGCGATGCGGTCCGCCGCCCAGATCGTTGCGTATGAGATCGCTATGGGCTTTGCCCTCGTTGGGGTCCTGATGGCGGCGGGCTCCTTGAACCTGCGAGAGATCGTCGTGGCGCAGTCAGGGGGGATTCACGAGTGGTTTTTCCTGCCGCTGTTCCCGCTTTTCCTGGTGTATTTGATCAGCGGCGTCGCCGAGACCAATCGCTCTCCCTTCGACGTAGCTGAGGGCGAGTCGGAGATTGTCGCGGGGTTTCATGTCGATTATTCGGGTATGGGCTTCGCAGTCTTTTTCCTTGCGGAATACGCGAACATGATTCTGATTTCGGCATTAACCGTCATCATGTTTCTCGGTGGGTGGCACGCGCCGTTTGAGATCGCACCGTTCACCTGGATTCCGGGGATCTTCTGGTTTTTTGGAAAGTTGGCGGCGGTAGCGTTTTTGTTTCTCTGGTTTCGCGCGACATTCCCACGCTACCGCTATGACCAAATCATGCGCTTGGGATGGAAAGTGTTTATTCCGGTCACCCTGGCATGGATTACCGTCATCGGAGTCGCGAAGTTTTTTACTCCGATTGGACACTGGTTTGGTTAGAAGAATATGTTGACTAGATTTCTTAAAACCTGGTCGTTGGCGGAACTGCTTCGAGGTCTTTCGGTTACGGGGAGTTACTTTTTTCGGAAGAAGTTTACGGTTCAGTATCCCGAGGAAAAGACTCCTAAATCCCCGCGGTTTCGTGGACTGCATGCGTTGCGGCGTTATCCCAACGGAGAAGAAAGGTGTATTGCCTGTAAATTATGCGAAGCCGTCTGCCCGGCGCTGGCAATCACGATAGAGTCCGAGGAGCGCGATGACGGTACGCGTCGCACCACCCGCTACGATGTTGATCTCTTTAAATGTATCTATTGCGGCTATTGCGAGGAGGCGTGTCCGGTCGATTCCATCGTGCTGACGGACCTGCATGAGTACCATTTTGAGACGGGCGCCTCCGGGACTATCAGCAAGGAAGATCTGCTTCGGCTTGGCGACGCCCATGAGGAGTCGATCGCCGAAGCCCGACGGGCCGATGCCCCGTACCGTTAGCCTATGGCTTTTCTTCAGATCGTTTTCTATGTTTTTTCCACGGTTCTGGTCGTATCCAGCACATTGGTGGTGACCGTGCGCAACCCGGTCCGGGCGGCACTCTTTTTGGTGCTGGCCTTTTTCAGCGCTGCCTGCCTGTGGTTAACCCTTGAGGCCGAGTTCCTGGCCATCACTCTTGTTCTGGTTTATGTCGGGGCGGTGATGGTCTTGTTCCTTTTTGTGATCATGATGCTGGATATCGATATCGCCCAAATGCGGGCGGGTTTCGCGAACTATCTGCCGTTAGGGCTAATTGTCGCGATCATTATGGCCGGTGAGCTGGCTCTCGTCATGTTGTCCGGCGAGTTCGGCGACGTCGAACTGCCTCGTCCGTCAGGCCATGGCGCGGACTACAGCAACACCGCAGCGCTTGGGAAATTAGTCTATACAGACTACGTCTATACGTTTGAGTTGGCTGCGGTGATTCTTCTCGTTGCAATCATTGCCGCTATTTCTTTGACGTTGCGTCGGCGGCCAGAGACACGATATCAGGCACCCGAAGAACAAGTAAAGGTGAGAAAAGAGGATCGTATCCGTATTGTGAAGCTGCCGCCCAGGCCGGAGAGAAGATCGTGATCCCTCTGTCTCATTATCTGATTGTGGGGGCCCTGCTTTTTGCCATAAGCGTGGTCGGTATTTTTCTGAATCGGAAAAATCTAGTCATTATTCTTATGGCGATTGAACTACTTTTACTTGCAGCAAACATGAACTTTGTTGCGTTTTCGCATTATCTCGGGAATCTTTCGGGTCAGGTGTTTGTGTTTTTTGTGTTGACCGTGGCCGCCGCTGAGGCTGCCATTGGGCTCGCGATCCTGATCGTGCTGTTCCGGACCCGCGGCTCTATCAATGTCCAGGATTTGGATCGCCTTAAGGGTTGACCGCTTGGAACTTGGATTTGGACTTGAAGCTGGATCTGGATAAAGAAACATGAGTCGAGAACTGCTTTACCTGCTCATTCCGCTTTCCTGTCTGGCGGCGGCATTGGTTGCGGGCTTCTTGGGCTCGAGGATCGGCAGAGCGAACGCGCATCGTGCGGCAATCGGGGGCGTAGGCCTCGCATTCGTTCTTTCATGTGCGGTCGCCTGGGATGTTTTCGCAGGGAACCATTTCAACGGGGCGGTCTATACCTGGGCAATCAGTGGAGGAACCCATTTCGAGATCGGGTTTCTGATCGACCCTCTCTCAGCGGTGATGATGGTGATTGTCACTTTCGTCTCGCTCATGGTCCATATCTACACCATCGGCTACATGGCGGAGGATCCGGGATATACGCGGTTTTTCAGCTACATCGCACTCTTCACTTTTGCAATGCTGATGTTGGTGATGTCGAACAACTTTCTCCAGTTGTTTTTCGGCTGGGAAGCGGTCGGGTTGGTTTCTTATCTGTTGATCGGGTTCTGGTACGAGCGAGAAAGCGCGATTCGGGCCAACATGAAAGCGTTCCTGGTCAATCGCGTAGGAGACTTCGGGTTCCTTCTCGGAATTGGCGCCGTTCTCGCGCTTTTCGGCAGCCTGGATTATCAAAGCGTTTTCGACGCGGCCCCAGCGTTCGCAGACCGCACTGCGCAAGGCCCTTTCGGCTCTGAGTGGCACTGGTTGACGTTGATTTGCTTGCTTCTGTTTGTTGGCGCGATGGGGAAATCTGCACAGGTGCCTCTTCATGTTTGGCTTCCAGATTCCATGGAAGGTCCGACTCCGATCTCAGCCCTCATTCACGCGGCGACCATGGTCACGGCGGGCATCTTCCTGGTCGCACGGATGTCTCCATTATTCGAGTTATCCTTAACCGCTCTTTCGGTCGTCTTGAGTGTGGGCGCGCTAACCGCGCTGCTGATGGCCTTTGTTGCTCTGGTTCAAACGGATATTAAACGAGTTGTGGCCTACTCGACCCTGTCTCAACTCGGATACATGACGGTCGCGCTTGGAGCGTCGGCCTACTCTGTCGCGATTTTCCATCTTGCGACCCATGCGTTTTTTAAGGCGCTGCTATTCCTGGCGGCCGGCTCAGTGATTATTGCGATGCACCACGAGCAGGATATGCGCCGCATGGGCGGACTGCGCAAGGTCATGCCGGTAACGTACGTGACCTGCGTCATCGGAAGTCTTGCTCTGGCGGGGATTCCGCCCTTTGCGGGATTCTTCTCAAAGGATGCCATTATCGAAGCGGTCCATTATTCTGCAACGCCCGGGGCGGAATTTGCGTATGTAGCCGTGTTGATCGGGGTAGTCCTGACGGCGTTTTACTCCTTTCGATTGGTATTCATGACGTTTCATGGTCAGGGGCGCATGGATTCAACGACCCGGGAGCATCTGCATGAGTCACCTGGGGTGGTCACGTTTCCGTTGATCGCTCTGGCTGTCCCCTCGCTGCTCGCAGGTTTACTGCTCGTTAACGTGACGATGGACGGCAGTCTTTTCGGCAATAGCATTGTTCCTGGCGGGGCTCCGGAAGCCTTAGATATGACCGCTCGTGGAATGCTTGCCCACGCGCCGTTTTCCGCTCCTTTTTGGCTGGCGATATTGGGCATCGCTGGCGCCTGGGTCTGCTACCTGTGGAAGCCTGAACTCCCTGGCAAGGTTGTGCAACAGTGGGGCGGCATCTATCGTGTTCTTGATAAGAAGTACGGATTCGACGAGTTTTATCAGCGTGCGTTTGCGGATGGCGCGCGTGGCCTGGGTGAGGTACTGTCGGAGTGGGGTGATCGACGCCTAATCGATGGATGGCTGGTGAACGGCGCTGCCCGGGTGGTTGCGCGCACCGCTAGTGTGGTTCGACATGTGCAGAGCGGACTCGTGTATCACTACGCCTTCGTAATGATCATCGGTTTGGTGGCGCTGATGTCATGGTTTCTATTTCGCTAGGCCAGGTTGATGAATCTCTTTAATGAACATCTGCTGTCCTTATTGATCTGGTTTCCGGTCGTCGGCGGGATCCTGGTGCTCGCAACGGGTGGAGACCGGCAAGCCATGGCGGCGCGGTGGCTCGCCTTGGTTTTCTCAGTCGTCACTTTCGTTCTCAGCGTGCCCCTTTGGACCGGCTTTAACCGGTCTACGGCCGATATGCAGTTTGTTGAGCGATCTCCCTGGATTGAGCGGTTTCATATTGAGTATTTTCTAGGCGTAGACGGCATCTCTGTCCCGCTGGTTCTGCTGACCACAATCTTGACCATCGTGGTGGTGGTCGCAGGTTGGAAAGTCATCCAGACTCGCGTTGCCCAGTATTTCGCCGCCTTTCTGATCATGGAAGGGTTAATGATCGGGGTTTTCTGCGCGCTCGATGGCATCCTGTTTTACCTGTTCTGGGAGGCGATGCTTATCCCCATGTTTCTGATCGTTGGGGTATGGGGTGGACCCAATCGGGTATATGCGGCAATCAAGTTTTTCCTCTACACCCTGCTCGGGTCGCTACTCATGCTAGTGGCACTCCTCTACCTTTATCAGGTTTCGGAGCGTTCATTTGATTTGCTGGCCTTTCATCATCTGCCCCTGACGGGCGGGGTGCAGACACTGATATTTCTCGCATTTTTTGCAGCGTTCGCCGTCAAGATACCGATGGTGCCGGTACATACCTGGTTGCCGGATGCTCACGTTGAGGCGCCTACAGGCGGCTCGGTCATTCTGGCTGCCATCACCTTGAAAATGGGTGCATACGGCTTCCTTCGAATTGCCATGCCGATCGCGCCGGATGCGGCGCACCAATTCGCGCCCCTGGTTGTTGGTCTGTCCCTGTTGGCGGTCGTCTATATCGCTTTGATCGCGCTGATGCAGCAGGACATGAAGAAGCTTATCGCCTACTCTTCAATCTCACACATGGGTTTTGTCACCCTCGGATTGTTCGTTTTTGAGACGCGAGCAATGGAGGGCGCCATCGTTCAGATGATTTCCCACGGGTTTGTTTCGGGCGCGCTTTTTCTTTGCGTCGGCGTACTTTATGACCGACTGCATTCCCGAGAGATTGCCACTTATGGTGGCGTGATGAAGGTCATGCCGGTGTTTGCGTTTTTCATGGTATTTTTTGCGATGGCAAACGCCGGACTGCCTGGCACATCGGGTTTCGTCGGTGAATTCCTGGTGATACTCGGCACTTTTTCGGTCAATGCGTGGTACGCCGCTATTGCCGCGCTGACCCTGATCGTTGGGGCAGCCTACACGTTGTGGATGGTTAAGCGGGTGGTTTTTGGCGAGATCAACAATCCCAAAGTCAGTGAACTTAAGGATCTTGATCGTCGTGAGTTTGGCGTCCTGTTAGGCATGGCATTGGGCGTCCTGATTATCGGTATCTGGCCGGCGCCTCTGTTAGACGTGATGCGGGTAAGCGTGGACCAGTTGCTGACACATCTGGCGGTATCAAAACTATGACCGGCCTGAGCACTCACGACTTCTGGGCGGTCGCGCCGGAAATCTATGTCGCGACGCTGGCTTGCGTAATTTTGGTGATTGATCTTTATGTACGCTCGGTCAGACCGTGTGCGGCTGCCTACCCGCTCACCATCGCTACTTTGGTCTCTGCCGGATTTCTCTGTCTGGATGGCCTTTTCGAGCCGACGGAGACGGTTTTGAATGGCCTTGTTGTGCGGGACAGTGTCTCCGCAATTCTTAAATCAGGCACGTGCTTTGGTACCGCGGCGGTCTTGTTTTACGCCCGCGATTACGCAGCCGCCCGCGGTTTGTGGCGCGGTGAATACCTGGTACTGACGCTGTTTGGTGTGGTGGGAATGATGGCGATGATCGGGGCAGCCCATCTGCTCACTCTATATGTGGGTATCGAACTCCTTGCGCTTTGCCTCTACGGCATGATTGCGATGGAGCGTGATTCGGTCCGGGCAGCAGAAGCCGCGATGAAATATTTCATTCTGGGTGCACTCGCATCCGGGGTGCTGCTCTATGGTATGTCCTTGTTGTACGGCCTGACCGGGTCATTGTCGCTGCAGGCGGTCTCGGGAGCCACTGGAACTCTGGAAGTAAATAGCCTCCCACTGATGCTGGCCATTTCAATGCTGGTCGTTGGGCTGTTATTTAAGCTCGGCGCGGTGCCTTTTCATATGTGGGTTCCTGATGTTTACGACGGTTCTGCTACCTCTACCACGTTATACCTGTCGGCCGTGCCAAAGCTAGCGGCTTTTGCGATCCTGCTGCGTTTGTTGTCTACGGGACTCGGGGAATGGATCGCGATCTGGCAGGACATGTTGTTGGTGGCGGCGCTCGGGTCGATCGCTCTCGGTAATGTCGTTGCGATCGCCCAAAGCAACATCAAGCGGATGTTGGCCTACTCGACTATTTCCAATATGGGTTTCTTGCTCCTCGGGTTCTTTGCAGGTACGCATGCCGGATACTCCGCCGCAATGGTCTATGCTGTGATCTATATGGTGACGACGGTGGCGGCCTTCGGTGTCATTCTTGCGCTTAGTCGATCAGGCTTTGAATCGAGCGACCTAAATGATTTCAAGGGGCTTAACAGAAGGAATCCGTGGCTTGCCCTGCTGATGCTAATCGTCATGTTTTCACTTGCGGGCATCCCGCCTACTGCAGGCTTTTTCGCGAAACTGATGGTTCTACAGGCGGCAGTGGATGCCGGCTTCGTGGCTGTGGTCGTGGCGTCGGTGATTCTTGCCGTGATTGGGGCTTTTTATTACCTTCGTATAGTGAAGTTGATGTATTTCGATGAAGTCGAAGAGGGGGTGCTCACCGTCTCTGCTCATGGATATCGCCGGAGTATGAGGTGGGTGTTGACGGTGAACGCGATCGGCCTGATTGCAGTCACTCCCTGGATTGGCAATGTAATGGATCTCATCGGAAGATCCCTTATGGGTTTCGGACTGTCGTAAGGCCCGCCCTCGGGTCTCAGCCGCCACGGAGTCCCGTTTTTTTCCGTTAATTGCAGTGCGAACACCTGCTCTGGCATGGTAAAGTAACTCCCCTAGTAGATCCTGTCCTCGCGCCCCAATTCGGAGGGATGCGACCCAAATTTTGCCTGTTACCCGCCTTGAATGAGGCGGTACAACCCTATGGATGAGATAGCCAAGGAAACCCTGCCCGCGAACCTCGAGCAGGAGATGCGCAAGTCCTACCTCGACTATGCTATGAGCGTAATCGTGGGCCGGGCGCTGCCAGATGCCCGAGATGGCCTCAAGCCCGTGCATCGACGCGTCTTGTATGCCATGTCGGTCCTGAATAACGATTGGAACAAGTCCTATAAAAAATCTGCACGCGTTGTGGGTGATGTCATAGGTAAATATCACCCGCATGGCGACACCGCCGTTTACGATGCGATTGTCAGGTTGGCGCAGCCATTCTCCCTTCGCTATCCGCTTGTGGACGGACAGGGAAACTTCGGCTCAGTCGATGGGGATGCACCTGCTGCTATGCGGTATACCGAAATCCGCCTCGATCGTATTGCGCATGAATTGCTGAACGATCTCGATCGCGAGACCGTCGACTTTGTTCCCAACTATGATGAAACCGAGACACAACCGGCGGTATTGCCGGCTCGGTTTCCGAACCTGCTGGTGAATGGCTCAGCGGGTATTGCGGTGGGTATGGCGACCAATATTCCGCCACACAATCTTACCGAAACCATCAACGCGTGCCTTGCTGTCATCGACGATCCAAAGGTCACTCTGGAACGATTGCTGAGCATAGTTCCTGGCCCTGATTTCCCGACCAGCGGGATCATCAACGGAAATCGAGGCATCCGAGAGGCCTACCAGACAGGGCGGGGGCGTGTGCATATTCGGGCGCGTGTCCAAGTTGAGAAGATCGGAGGGAGCGAAAGAGAAGCGCTCGTGGCGACTGAACTTCCTTATCAGGTCAATAAAGCGCGATTGCTTGAAAAGATTGCCGATTTGGTTCGCGACAAGAAACTCGAGGGGATTTCAGGTTTACGTGATGAGTCCGATAAATCCGGCATGCGGGTTGTGATCGAGCTCAAGAAGGGTGAGAACCCTGAGGTAATTCTCAACAACCTTTACCAACATACCCAGATGCAGACCGTGTTTGGGATCAATTTGGTAGCCCTTCGAAACAACCAGCCGCGACTGTTTACCTTGGTCGAACTCCTCGAGGACTTCATTCGGCATCGACGGGAGGTGGTGACCCGAAGGACACTGTTTGATCTTAAAAAATCCAGAGCTCGCGCACATCTACTGGAGGGATTGGCGGTCGCATTGGCGAATATTGATCCAGTGATCGCGCTTATCAAACAGGCGGCAAGTCCGTCTGAGGCTCGGGCAGGGCTGCTGGCGCAAGCCTGGGAGTCGGCGGTCGTCAGTCGGATGCTGGAAGTTTCAGACCTGGAAGACGGGGCCCTCGGCGAGACCGAACCCGGATGCGGACCGACCGAGGAGGGTTATCGGCTTTCAGAGACCCAGGCGCAGGCAATCCTCGATTTACGTCTGCATCGGCTGACCGGTCTGGAACAAGACAAGATTCGCAATGAATACCTAGAGGTTCTGGAACGAATCTGTGAGTATCTGCTGATTCTGGGTGATCCAGATCGGCTGATGCACGTCATCAGAGATGAGCTGACTTCGGTGCGAGATCAGTATGGAGATGATCGCCGAACCGAAATACATGAGCGTCACGAAGACCTCGAGAGCGAAGACCTTATTACACCGGAAGACAGGGTAGTGACGCTGTCTCATGAGGGCTATGCGAAGTCTCAGCCGGTTGCGGACTATCAGGCTCAACGGCGGGGCGGGAAGGGCCGAGTCGCAACCCGAACCAAGGAAGAAGATTTCGTCAAGACCGTGTTTGTAGCGAATACCCACGACACGGTAATGTGCTTCACAAACCTGGGTAAGGTTTTCTGGCTGAAGGTCTACCAACTGCCGTTAGCAAGCCGGCAGGCACGTGGCAAGCCTTTGGTCAATCTTCTTCCACTGAGCAGCGGCGAGCGGGTGACGGCGGTGCTCCCCCTTGGGCAGGAGAACCCCGGTAAATATGTCTGCATGGTGACACGGCATGGTGTTATCAAGAAATCACTTCTCGAAAATTTTGCGCGCCCAAGATCTGTAGGTCTGATTGCGGTTAACCTGATCGAGGGGGATGAACTTGTCGAGGTTGGCTCGACCGATGGTCAATCTGATATCCTCATTTTCAGCTCTGCGGGGAAGGCGATCCGATTTTCGGAAAAGCAGGTCCGCCCGATGGGTCGCAGCGCCCGTGGTGTTCGCGCGCTAAACCTGAAGCCGGACCAGTCCGTTATCGCCATGTTGATCCGTAAACCCAACGGCGCGGATAGCAAGGTGCTGGTTGCTACGGAGAACGGCTATGGGAAGCAGACCTCGTTTTCTGATTTCCCGCTTAAGAATCGGGGCGGGCAGGGTGTTATTGCCATCAAGGTCAACGGCCGCAATGGGCGCGTTGTCGGAGCGGAAGAAGTCGCCGATGGGGATGAACTGATGTTGATTACTGGGGGCGGGCGTCTGGTGAGAATCCGGACGGAAGAAATCCCTGTGGTAGGCCGGAACACCCAGGGCGTGAGGTTAATTCGACTTGCCGAAGATGAGAGTTTGGTGAGTCTTGGTAAAGTGATCGAGGCCGATGATGAGTCTGTCGAGGAAGTATTGGACTCGGTTGCTCCTGAGCCAGCGGACGATTGACCGAGTTTCGACTGGAAGGGCCGAATAGACGTTTTTTGATCTTCACATCATGACCGACCAAAAAAATCTAGAGTTACTTCGCGGGCGTATCAATCGGATTGATGACCAACTGCTCGAGTTGATCAACGAACGCGTGAGGACCGCAGTTGAGATCGGGGCCGGCAAAGCATCCCGGGGAGAAACGGTGTATCGGCCGGAACGCGAAGCGGAGATATTCGGTCGTCTGCTGGAGCGTAACCAAGGCCCCGTGAGTGACGAGGGCGTGCGTAACATCTTCACTGAGATTGTGTCCTGCGCCCGAAGCGCTGAAGGACCAATCCGTGTTGCGGCACTCGGTCCAAGAGGAACCTTCAGTGAGCAGGCCGTACACAAAGTCTTCGGGCGCCAAATCACTCTTGTTGAAGCGGGCAGTATCAAAGAGGTTTTTCGTCTGACCGAAGTGGGGGATGCTCAGTTCGGGGTGGTACCGGTAGAAAACTCCTCCGAAGGGGGTGTCAACGCGACGCTCGACCTGTTGGTCGATACTCCGCTTCAGGTATGTAATGAAGTGGAGCTTCGAGTGAAGCATTGTCTCCTTTCTGGCGGCCATCAGGATACGCCTCGTGAGGTCGCGGGGCACGAACAGGCGCTCGCGCAGTGCCGCAACTGGCTTCTGAGTCACTACCCAGAGGTGGCCCTTAATCCTAAAGCCAGTACGGCGCAGGCGGCGCAGGTGGCGGCTGAGAATCCCGGGATTATGGCTGTGGCTTCCGCGGAGGCCGCATCGGTCTACGGGCTAGAAATCATCGCAAGCGATATCGCCGACGTCCCAGGGAATACCACCCGGTTCCAGGTTCTCGCAAAAAGCTCTCCACCAAGAACCGGAAGGGACAAGACCAGTCTGGTAGCAGCGAGCTCCGACGATTCGGGATCATTATTGCAGTTGTTACAACCTCTTGCCGAGGCAAGGATTAGCATGACTCGGATTGAGTCGCGGCCGACGCGTTCGGGTCTGTGGAAGTATTTGTTTTTTATCGATCTCGAGGGTCATGCAGACGATCCACAAGTTCGCCAGGCCCTTGCTGATATTGACGAGGCCTCTGCTTTTTTGCGGATTCTTGGCTCCTACCCCCGCGCGTCCTGACCAATGTCACAGATCGACGGATTGATTGCACACGGGGTACGCAACCTCAAGCCCTATCAGCCTGGCAAACCGGTTGAGAGTCTCGAGCGAGAGCTGGGTCTTGCCGATGTCATAAAGCTTGCCTCTAACGAAAATCCTCGAGGGGTTAGCCCCAATGTTGTAAATGCGGTTAACGAGGCACTTTCTTGTGCCGCGCGCTATCCAGACGGATCCGGCACCTCGCTTAAGTGCAAGCTGGCCGAAAGATTGGGGGTCTCTACGGAAGAACTGACTTTGGGCAACGGATCGAATGACGTGCTGGACCTGGTCGTCCGTGCGTTTGTTAATCCCGGTGAAGAAGTCGTCGTCTCCGAACACGCTTTCGCGGTTTATGTTCTGGCGTCCATGAGCGTCAACGCGCAATTACACGTTGTCCCGGCAAGTGGGTTCGGCCATGATCTTGCAGCGATGTCTGATGCTGTAACATCAAAAACGAAGTTAGTGTTTGTCGCAAACCCGAACAACCCCACCGGCACCTATTCCACGAGGGATACGGTGGAGAAGTTTCTTGCTGCACTGCCTCCGGCCGTCCTTGCCGTACTGGATGAGGCATATTTTGAGTACGTCACGAACGGAGACTATCCGGATGGGGTGACCCTGCTGTCACGATACCCCAATCTTATTGTTGTGAGGACGTTCTCTAAGGCCTATGGGCTCGCCGGACTAAGAGTAGGCTACGGGGTCACATCGAAACAGATTGCCGAGGTGCTGAATCGTGTGCGGCATCCGTTTAATGTGAATGCCCTGGCGCTTGCGGCAGCCGAGGCAGCTCTGGGAGATGAAACGTTTCTCGCCGAGAGTATTCAGCAGAACCTCGAAGGGTTGAAGCAGTTGGCTTCCGGGCTCGAAAAAATTGGTTTGGATTGGATACCATCAGTAGCCAATTTCATTTGCGCCAGAGTGGGGAGAAACGCGGGTCAGATCTACCAAGCGATGCTGGAGCGGGGTGTGATTGTCCGGCCGGTCGCCAACTATGGACTGCCTGAGCACCTGCGAATCAGTATTGGTCTCGAGAGTGAAAACGTCCGGGCTTTAAAGGTCTTGAGCGAGGCGCTCACGTTGTCAGAGGCCTGATCTGTGTCTCAGCAAAGCAAGATTCTGGACACTCTGGTTGTTGTCGGTGTTGGCCTTATCGGTGGATCGTTAGCAGGGGCGCTCAAGACGTCTGGTGCCGTCGAAACGATTGTCGGTTTTGGACGGAATCCGGAGAACCTAGAAACGGCTTTGGACCGGGGTTTCGTCGACAGTGTGACGACCGATCTTGCGGAGGCCGTTTCGGCTGCTGATCTTGTACTGCTGGCTACCCCAGTCGGCACGCTGGTTGAGCTCTTTCCGCAAGTGGGCGCATACCTAAAACCCGGGGCAATCTTGACGGACGCAGGAAGCGTCAAAGGTCATGTGGTTGACAACGCTCGGGTAATCTTAGGTTCGCATTTCCCGCAATTTGTTGCGGCACACCCGATCGCGGGCCGTGAGCGCAGCGGGGCAGCGGCCGCGGATATTGAGCTATTTCGCAATCATTGGGTGGTTTTAACCCCCTCAGCGGAAACCAATCCTCGGGCTATTGAGACGGTCCAGCAGATGTGGGAGCGCGTCGGAGCCAAAGTCCGGCTCATGGATACTGTGACACACGATCACATTCTTGGAATGACAAGTCATCTGCCACATGCTGTTGCCTACGCGTTGGTGGCGCAGCTGGGCGGCCTGGAAGGCATAGAGGACTATTCTTCGATGACGGCTGGAGGTTTTCTCGACATCACCCGGGTCGCTTCCAGTGACCCCGTCATGTGGCGGGACATTTTTGTCCACAACGCCGAAATCACGGCCGATCTGATTTCCGATCACCGGGCGGTTCTCAAGCGCTTGGAAGAGCTTGTGCGTAATAAGAGTGCTGACGAGCTCGAGGCGTGGTTTGAAAGTGCAAAGAAGTTGAGGTCGGAACTTAAATCCGCCAGAACCCACAGGAAATAGAGCGCAGGATGCTCAGTATTACTTCCTCTCCCGTTCAGGCGCTGTCCGGCACTGCAATCGTCCCTGCAGACAAATCTATCAGCCATCGTTCCGTGATATTCGGTGCGCTAGCGGATGGCGTGACCGAGGTGACGAATGTTCTGACGGGTGAGGACGTCCTCTCAACCGTAGCGGCGTTTCGGAGTATGGGCGTCTTGATAGAAGGCCCCGATTCAGGCCGGCTGCGGATCTCAGGGGCAGGGAAGTTCGGACTGCAAGCACCCGGAAATGAAGTAGATCTCGGAAACTCCGGTACCTCTATTCGGCTGCTTAGCGGACTGCTCGCCGGGCAGCGCTTTCATAGCCGACTGACAGGCGATGAGTCCCTCAGGCGCCGACCGATGGGCCGAGTCGTCGATCCTCTGACAGCGATGGGTGCCGTCATTCAATCCAGCGAAGGCTGCCCGCCGCTCGATATTCGGCGGAGCAAAAGGCTGACCGGGATCGAATACCAAATGCCGGTGGCCAGCGCTCAAGTCAAGTCCGCTCTCTTGCTCGCAGGTCTCTATGCTGAAGGGGAAACATTGATTTATGAGTCCACACCTACTCGCGACCATACAGAGCGAATGCTGGCTGGCTTTTCGAACGGACAGTGGCAGGCAGGGTCTGCCATCCGAATAAATGGGGATATCGCGCTGGCAGGGCAATGTCTTGAAGTGCCGGGAGATATTTCTTCAGCCGCATTCCTACTTGTCGCGGCAACTATCTGTCCAGGGAGCGATCTACTGCTTCCGGGGGTCGGAATTAATCCAACACGTTCCGCGGTTCTTGCGATCTTGCGATTGATGGGCGCGGACATAGAGATCTCCTCGGAGCGTTTGGAGTCCAATGAGCCCGTCTGTGATCTCAGGGTCCGGTCTGCCTCATTAAGAGGAATTGATATCCCGGCAGACTTTGTAGCTAACGCAATTGATGAATTTCCCGTGCTCGCGATCGCTGCAGCCGCCGCGTCCGGAGTGACGCGTGTTCGCGGAGCAAGAGAGCTGCGCGTCAAAGAATCCGATCGGATCGCGGCTATCGTGCAGGGGCTCGGCACGTTGGGGATAGATGCCGTGGAGTATCTGGATGGGATGGATATTACCGGGGGCGCATTCGGCAGTGGCTCCGTTGAAAGTTTCGGTGACCACCGAATCGCGATGGCATTTGCCGTGGCTGGTTGTCTTTCGGATGGGACTGTAGAAATCCAAGAGGCAGGCAATATCAGGACGTCATTTCCGAATTTCCTTTCGCTTGCGAATTCGATTGGAATGAACATCTCAGAATCTCCCGGATGAGCAAGCCCAATCAGAACATTCTGGTTATGGCTATCGACGGACCCAGTGGAACAGGCAAGGGCACAATCGCGAGCCGGGTTGCGAGTCACCTCGGCTGGCACACGCTAGACAGCGGAGCGCTATATCGTGCCTTTGCCCATGTCGCGGCAGAGAATGATATTTCGCCCAATGACGCTTTAGGGCTTGAGGAGTTGATCAGAACAATCGATATCGCGTTCATTCAAACTAACGCTGGCTTGAAGATTTCAGCGGATGGGAAGGATGTCACCGACTGTGTCCGAAGTGAGATTGGTGGGAAGAGGGCCTCGATTTTCGCGAAGAATCCGTTGGTTCGACAAGGCCTTTTGGAAAGGCAGCGGCGAATGCGGATAGCCCCTGGACTGGTCGCGGACGGACGGGATATGGGCACCGTAGTGTTCCCGGACGCCTTCCTGAAGATCTTCCTCGACGCCTCAGCATCAATCAGGGCACAAAGGCGCTATAACCAGTTGAAGGAAAAGGGATTTAGTGGTACATTGCGCGGCCTCGAGAAGGAGATCGCAGAACGGGATGCTCAGGATAGAAATCGTTCAGCGTCGCCACTGATTCCCGCGAGCGACGCGATCGTTCTGGATACTTCTGGCAAGGGAATTGTTGAGGTCCTCAATGAAGTCGTCGCACTCATTGAAGAACGATTGTTAGAAGAACGATTTTCGGCCGATTGAGCGGTAATCGAGAAGAAATGCTAATTCGGAAACAGGACGCAAGAAACAGATACGGCAGATCGTCAGTTAGCTCAAAGATGACGCAAATATGACGTAAAAATTACCCACAAACAGCGCAGTTAGTGAAACAAGAAGTGAAGCAGTAACACCGGTGGCTGATTGATGATCAGCTGGAATTCATCTTTAACCAAACCGTCTGATGTTCGGGCGGTCTTCCCAGAAAATGTCAGAAACTTTTGAACAACTCCTTGAAGAAAGCTTAAAAGGCTCGGTCATGCAGACCGGGGCCGTAATCTCGGCCGAAGTCGTTGATGTCAACGGAGACTACGTCGTTGTCAATGCAGGTCTGAAGTCCGAGTCAGAGATTCCCGCGACTCAATTTCGCGACGCTGACGGAGCGGTCTCCGTACAGGTCGGCGACTTTGTTGAAGTTGCTATCGAGGCCCTCGAAGATGGTTTTGGGAATACCCGTTTATCCCGAGAACGTGCGAGGCGCGCGAAGTCCTGGGAGACGCTCAAGGTGGCGCATGAAAACGAGACCGTTGTCACCGGCTTTTTTACGGGAAAGGTTAAGGGCGGTTTTACGGTTTCTCTAGACGAAGTTAGGGCATTTTTACCTGGTTCTTTAGCCGATGTTCGTCCTGTCACCGACTCGGCCTACCTCGAGAATCGGGAATTGGAATTCAAGGTCATCAAGCTTGATCAAGCCAGGAATAACGTAGTGGTGTCACGCCGCGCGGTGGTCGAGCAAGAGATGCAGGAGGAGCGCAGTGCGCTGCTTGAGAATCTTGAGGAAGGTCAGGTGATTACGGGGATCGTCAAGAACCTTACTGACTATGGTGCGTTTGTGAACCTGGGCGGCCTGGACGGCCTGTTGCACATCACTGACATCGCCTGGAAACGCGTAAAACATCCGTCAGAGGCTTTGAACGTCGGTGATGACGTGACCGTTCGGGTATTAAAGTTTGATCGCGAACGCAACCGTGTGTCTTTAGGGATGAAACAGCTGGGCGAAGACCCTTGGGCTGACATTGCGCGGCGATACCCGGAGAAGACTCGAATCTTCGGCAAGGTCACAAACATTACGGATTACGGTGCATTTGTTGAACTTGAGGAGGGTGTTGAAGGTTTGGTTCACGTCTCCGAGATGGATTGGACTAATAAAAATGTTCATCCCAACAAAATTTGTCACCTCGGCGACGAGGTTGAAGTGATGGTGTTGGAGGTCGATTCAGATCGACGAAGAATTTCACTCGGAATGAAGCAATGCACCGGCAACCCCTGGGAAGAATTCGCTGCCACCCATCAACGCAACGACAAGATTACGGGTGAGATTAAATCGATCACCGATTTTGGAGTATTTATCGGACTTGAAGGCGGTATTGATGGCTTGATTCATTTAAGCGATCTTTCCTGGGAGCGCGAGGGCGAAGACGCGGTACGGGGCTTCAAGAAGGGCGATCAAATTACCGCCGTCGTCCTATCTGTGGATCCGGATCGAGAGCGGATTTCTCTTGGGATCAAGCAGGCCCAGGATGACCCGTTTAACGCTTTTGTCGGTGCACACTCGAAGGGTGCTTCGGTGAAGGGAGTGATCTCGAGCGTGGATGCGAGAGGCGCGATCGTGGAACTTGGCGACGGAGTGGAAGGCTATCTTCGCGCAACAGAATTATCGCGAGACTATGTCGAGGATGCGCGATCTGTCTTGACTGACGGCTCAGAGGTTGAGGCCAAAGTTACCAGTATTGACCGAAAAACCCGTAGGATCACGCTGTCAATCAAAGCGCTTGAGGCTGAGATCGAGGACAAAGCAGTACAGCAGTATAGCGGCCAAGTGTCCGCAATGACCTCCTTAGGTGATAAGTTGAAAGAAGAACTCGACAAGCAGGATTCCTGATCCTGAGGTCAGTTTCATGGTTAGGATGTGATGCAATGAAGACCATGACCAAGTCCGAACTGATCGAGCGGTTGTCACAGGAACAACCGCATCTTCCACCCCGGGATGTGGAGTTTTCAGTCAACGCCGTGCTGGATCACATGCGTCGCGCACTTGTTGCTGGAGACCGAATTGAGATTCGGGGATTCGGCAGCATTGGCCTTCGCTATAGAATGCCTAGAACGGGTAGGAATCCAAAATCGGGCGAGGCAGTGAGCGTGCCTGGAAAATACGTGCCCCACTTTAAACCAGGGCGACTGCTTCGAGAGAGGGTAAATCAGGTGTCCCCAGAAAGCGTCGACTCAACTCCTGACGGATCTGAGTCAGAGTAGTCATTACGCTTCCAGTTTTAAAACGCCAGCAGGGTCTACGCCGGGAGACGGGTCGATGATCAAAAAACTGCTGTTAACGGTGCTTTTGCTTGCGACCATCGTGTTGGGGGTAACTTTTGCAGCGCAAAACCCCCAAGAGATCTCGCTTTCTTATTACTTTAATCT
>DLPX01000065.1 GCA_002477475.1 Proteobacteria bacterium UBA7447 | reverse complement strand
ATCCAGAACGGATTGAAAATTACAAAAGAAGAAGCCCTCAACAGCCCGCATCGACAAAGCCTGCTCGAAGAATACTCTCGAAACCTCTGTACACAGACACAACTTTTCCCGGGTATCAGCGAAGTATTGGCCGGCCTTGAAAAAAGGAACGTCCCCTGGGGCATTGTTACCAACAAGCCGCAGCGCTTTACGAAACCGCTTCTGGCGGCACTCGGACTGGATGCCCGCGCGGGCAGCGTAGTCAGCGGCGACACGCTTAGCCGGTCGAAGCCAGATCCCGCGCCCTTGCAGCTTGCTTGTGAGGAAATGGGAGTGTTGCCGAGCGGCGGAGTAATGATCGGAGACGACCTAAGAGACATCGACGCTGGACGCGCCAACGGAATGCGAACCATCGCGGCAGCCTGGGGATACCGTCCCATGAACGAAGTAAGAGACTGGGGGGCCGACCAGATGGCGCTTGATCCTACGGGACTGCTTTTGGCAATGGGGCTGGAGTGAGAGCGGTGTTGCCGACTTCGCCGAAGAATTACGGTGATGAACTTCACCGACAAGGGCCCTAAGGTCCTGCAAAATCATGACGTCACTGCGATGGGTGACGTGACCACAGGGAAGTGTCTCAAATGTCCGCCACTTCGGAGTATGTGCAGCGACGGGCGCCCCGGTTTAACCGGGGCGCTCTTTAATAAATCAGTGACTCAAACTGTATTTACTGCCGATATTTTTGCTCGATACTGGTTTCAGGAAGCGTCCGCCCCCAACGAGGCTTCTAGTTGCGGAATTGCCTCGAACAAATCTGTAACCCAGCCGTAGTCCGCGACCTGAAAAATGGGCGCTTCTTCATCTTTGTTGATCGCGACGATAATTTTGGAATCTTTCATCCCGGCAAGGTGCTGGATGGCCCCAGAAATACCCACTGCAATGTAAACATCCGGTGCGACTACCTTGCCTGTTTGACCAACCTGGTAGTCATTGGGCACATACCCGGCATCCACCGCAGCACGCGATGCGCCAACTGCCGCACCTAGCTTGTCTGCCAGAGTTTCCAGCATGGCAAAGTTTTCAGAACTCTGCATACCCCGCCCGCCGGAAACAATGATATCTGCTGTCGTAAGCTCCGGGCGTTCCGATCGAGTGAGCTCTTCCCCTGCGAATGTCGACAGCTGCGCGTTAGTCCCGCCAGACACGTCCTCCACAGGGGCCGCCCCGCCGAATTCCGCAGCCTCGAACGATGTGGTGCGAACGGTGATGAGCTTCAGGGCGTCATTGGAACGGACCGTTGCCATCGCATTACCGGCGTAAATCGGCCGCACAAAGGTGTCCTCACTCTCGATACCACTGATGTCGGAAATCTGCTGCACATCCAGAATCGCTGCAGCCCGGGGGAGAAGATTCTTCCCATAGGTGGTAGCCGGTGCGAGCACGTGCGAGTAATTCTCCGCCAGAGACTGCACCAGCGGTGCCATATTTTCCGCCAGGCCATCCGACAACGCGGCGTCGTCCGCTTTTAGTACCCGGGTGATCCCGGCAATAGTGGCCGCTTCATCGGCGGCACCCTGACAGTCGCTGCCCGCGATCAGAACGTCGATATCACTGCCGAGTGCTTTGGCAGCTGTCACGACGTTTAGCGTAGACGGCCTAAGGGCCGCGTTATCGTGTTCTCCAATAACCAGAATACTCATCAGATCACCTTTGCCTCGTTTCGCAATTTTTCAACCAGTTCATCCGCGCTGTTTACCCTGACACCTGCTGTCCGGCCTGGGGGCTCCAAGACCTGAAGGACTTCCAGTCTCGGGGAAACATCGATGCCTAACTCCTCAGGGGTGTGGGTATCCAAGGGTTTTTTCTTTGCCTTCATGATGTTCGGTAATGAGGCGTAACGGGGTTCATTGAGCCGAAGATCCACGGTGATCACCGCAGGGGCGGCCAGGTCAATATTCTCCAGACCTCCGTCGACCTCTCGGGTCACTTTCACGGTTGACCCCTCTACTGACAACTTCGAGACGAACGAGCCGATCGACCAGTTGAGTAGTCCGGCCAACATCTGCCCCGTCTGATTATTGTCTCCGTCGATTGCCTGCTTGCCCAGGATAATCATCCCGGGATCTTCTTTTTCGGCCACAGCCTTTAGCAATTTGGCGATTGCCAAGGGTTCGGGAATTGGATCCGTTTCGATCAATATGGCTCGATCCGCCCCCATTGCGAGCCCCGTTCGCAGGGTTTCCTGACTCTGACTCGGGCCCACCGCTACGACAATCACCTCATCTGCTGAGCCGGCCTCCCGCATCCGAATGGCTTCCTCTACTGCGATTTCGCAGAAGGGGTTCATTGCCATTTTGACATTGTTCAACTCGACACCGCTATTATCCGCTTTAACACGAACCTTAATGTTGGCATCGATCACGCGCTTTATTGGAACGAGTACTTTCATGCTGTCACATCTCGTGGTTATTTTTTCAATCAATTGCCTGACGCTGATCGAGCTAATTTCGGTTGAGTCGCACCAGACCTTTGATCGCATATTCTATTTTCGCTATTGAGCCGAGTCTACGGTCTGTTGACACCCAAAGCCTTAGAAAGCGCCAGATTTCTGCGCAATTCCGTCGCACCGGAGCCGGCACATCGACCCGGATCCCTTCTGTCTGCCGATCGAGGCTATTTGAGTGTCGTTCTTCCAAAATCCGCTTTCACTCGTGGGCTTGATAATCCCATTACTTAAAACCGGTATCCAGTCATGAGTCAGGGTCAACGACGAACAAGAGGCAGTGCGCGCTCTGCGAAGCGCGCCAAACGCGCAGGCTCCACACGAGCCGGGATTCCCTACATCACCCGCCGGATACCGCCCTACGAGCTCGCCAGCGAAGAACTGCTTGAGTTGATTGAATCCAATGCCGAGTCACTGCTCG
>DLPX01000010.1:2137-5725 GCA_002477475.1 Proteobacteria bacterium UBA7447 | reverse complement strand
GAGGATCTGATCTACACCGTACAGGCCGGAGACACTCCCTGCGAAATTGCACAGAAGTTTGGGATGAGTTGCACGGTCTTGCTGGAGGCCAACGGCCTTGGCACCGATCCCGTCATTTATCCGGGGCAGGTGCTGACCGTGACGGCTTCCGGCGCTATGCCAGAACAACCAGAAACCGGGGCGCTTCCGGAGTCGGCAACAACCGCTCAAGACAGCACAAGCGTGGCTTCGGTCACTGCCGTTGAGGCGGATGAACCTGGCACCAACGACTCCAAATCCGACCTGCTCGCTGTCTATCAGTTGGCAAGGGCGCAGGACCCCATCTTCGCCTCGCAAACCTATCGTTACCAGGCAGCACTTGAACTCATCCCCCAATCGAAAGCCGCATTGCGACCGCAGTTAAGTGCCAGCGGCAGCCACACCGAGGGCACTTCCGATACCTCAGAGGCAACTCACGCATCGATCGCGCTCTCTCAATCGCTTTACAACAAAGGCAGCCGGATCGCCGTCAACCAGGCGGACAAACAGGTTGACCAGGCCGAACTTGAGTTCGCGATTGCCTCGGCCGACCTTGTTACTCGCGTCGTGAACGTTTACTTCTCTGTCTTGGCAGCCAGGGACAATGTCGAGCTCTCCCATCGAAACGAGCGCGCCATCAGGCGCCAGTTGGAGCTCGCAAAGGAACGCCTGGAGGTCGGTCTTGGGACCCGGACGGACCTATTTGATGCCCGGGCACGATTCGAGCAGGCGGTCGCAGACACCATTGAAGCCGAAAAACTTCTGGACGATTCGCGCCAGACGCTGATTGTTCTGGTGGGCGAGGATGTTGGTGGGTTGGAGACACTGCCTGATTCCGTCGCGCTCGGTCCCCCCCTGCCGGACGACAGCGAAGCCTGGGTAGCCGAGGCTCTGGCGAACAATTTCAGCCTGAAAGTAAAGTCTCTCGGTATCTCACTCTCTGACCTAGAGATCGACCGGCAAAGGGCCCAACGCCTGCCGACCCTGGGGTTAAGGCTATCGGGAAATTACTCCGATACCTTTACCGGCGACGACTCAAGTGCGCGCGTACTGTTTTCGGTCGACATTCCTTTTTACCAGGGCGGTCTGGTTGATTCTCGCGTCCGGCAGGCGGCGGAAAATCTCAACGCGGCCCGATACGATCACGAGGCAGCCACCCGGGAAATCCGGCGGGCTAGCCGGCAGACTTTCCTTGGAATCAAAAGCCGGTTGCGCGGCATTGCCGCGCTTAATGAGGCAGTGCGCGCCGGCGAAAATGCGCTCGTTGCGAAAGAGGAGAGTTTCGCTGCCGGGTTGACTACGAATATCGCGGTGCTTGATGCCCAAAGAGACCTTTTTAGGGCGGAGCGTGATTACCTCAAAGCTCGTTATGACTACATCCGTCAGATGCTCGAGCTGGAGGATTTAGCCGGCAGCCTGGATGAAGAAGATATCCAACGGGTCAATGCGCTTCTTGGGGACGCGGACTAGGTCGAGCCAGGAGAGCGGATCGCGAAGACGATCCGGCGCTGCCCCAGTGGCGTGCTGAAATCAGCGCTTAAACGTTCTGTCTCCCCAAGCGCCACGCCCGACCCGGTAGGACCCAGCCACACCAGATCTGCACTCCGCAGAAGTCTTCCCCTAGAAGACAATCTTTCCCGCAACTGGTTTATCATGCGTGACGTGTCGCGGGTGGTGGAAACAGCCATCGCCCCGGCGAGTTTCTGCCCTGAGTTATCTGCCAATAACGCTTCCAGCGGCACGCCAAAGAGGGTGACCCCCTCTTCTTTTGTTATCTGCCACGGCAACCCCATCACGATATAGCGGACGCCTGTGTTGATCATGGTCATGGCCGACCAATCCCCTTTTTGCTCAGACGCTAGCAGTTTGTCGCGGATGACCACTGTGGGAATCAGTTCGGAGAAGGACTCGTGCCATGGGGTAACTTCGTCCATCGCCCCGATGCCCTTTTGCCCGACCCGCAACATCCACCCCAGATACGCGACCTGCTCAGCACCCCCGGACAAATCCAAGGTGGCGCCACTGGAGGTAAACATGTTCTCAAGCAGACACGACAGCACCATGTCCCGATTAGAGGCGAGGGTCCACCAATATCCCGCCACACCACCGTAATCGGGAGCGAGATTCATCATTACAAGATCCTGAACCTCCACGGCCAGGTCCGGATCGATTTCTGGCAACAGATGCACCATCTGCTGTCGGGACTGGAATGCTTCTAATGCTTGGTCCACGGCGGCTTGACCAATCTCCGAACCAGAAGCCAAGGGCGCGCCCGTTGCGATTACTAAAGCGAGTGCTCCTGAACCTAAGACCCTCACGATGGGATAAATTAGCTTGGACACAAGCCCTTGACCTCAAGAATGGATACTGCCACTATAATGCCGATCGCGCTGCTCGGCATCAAGTGACATGCCGTATTGTCATCTTAGGAAAGAAAACTGGTGACAGATTCTTCTAGACCCACTTCCAGCAGAATCACGATTACGGAAGCCAGCCGGCTTTTCAGCGTGTCCACCAACACCATTCGAAGAAGGGTTAAAAAAGGGCATTTGACGCCATTTCAGCGGCACCAACCCGGCGGCCGACCAAGATACCTATTCGACGTCAGCGATCTCGTACGCGTGTTTGGCGAACCCACTCGTCAGGATCCCTCTGAGAGGCCTGGTCGTGACAGCGACATGCCACGGAACGTTCCAACTAAAGAAAGCATTGAAACCAAAGAGATTTTTGAGAGATTGAACTCGTTCCACAGACTTGAAAAGGAATACGACGCATTGAAAGCTAGATTCGAAGCCCAAAGCCGGCATCTTGAAGACCTGCAGCGTTTGCTCACCCCCCGACTTGAAGCACCTCGCCCGATTGGTAAGCGGGCTGCACGATACCTGGGTGAACTGGCTCGAGCCTTCAAGGGGGAAAACCCGTGATCACTGCCCAACTAAAGACGCGAAATCGTAGCAGTCTTTTCAAAGGAGCCTTGCTTGTTTTGGTGATGCTCTCGACCCCTGCGGCAGTATTAGCCGAGCCGACCCCAGATCCTTTGCAGCCCTTCAACCGGGCGATGTTTACGTTCAATGACGCAGTAGACCGGGTGGTTTTTCGGCCGCTTGCCGTCGGTTATCGGGCCGTACTTCCGCAGGGGGTCAGAAACGGTGTCAACAATTTGTTCAATAACCTGCGAGCACCGACGACTCTCCTCAATGACATTCTTCAAGGTAAACCCAAAAGAGCGCAGGAGACCATCAACCGTTTTCTGGTGAACAGCACGATTGGGTTGCTGGGTTTTGTCGATGTCGCCACAAGACTTGGGTTTCCTGAGCATCAGGAAGACTACGGCCAAACACTGGCTGTCTGGGGGGTTCCAGCCGGGCCGTATATCGTTCTACCGCTGCTGGGGCCAAGTACCCTGCGCGATGCTGCGGGAAAAGTCCCTGAATTCTATATCGCTGATCCCCTATGGGAGCCTGATGACACGGCAGTCACCGTCGCCCGTTTTAGTGTCCGGGCAGTTGATATCCGATCACGCCTTTTGGATCTTGATCGGGTGATCAAGATGCAGGTTGATCCCTATCT
>DLPX01000010.1:0-1712 GCA_002477475.1 Proteobacteria bacterium UBA7447 | reverse complement strand
TAGGGGAAACCCGCTGCATGGCTACCTGGGCGGTAGGGGATGTTCAGGGCTGTTTGAATTCACTGAAAATCCTCCTAAAGAAGGTCGACTTCGATGATCGATCAGACCGGCTTTGGCTGGTGGGAGATCTGGTAGGGCGCGGACCCGACCCGTGTGGCGTTCTGGACCTCGT
This sequence comes from Proteobacteria bacterium UBA7447, assembly GCA_002477475.1. Taxonomy (GTDB): domain Bacteria; phylum Pseudomonadota; class Gammaproteobacteria; order Arenicellales; family UBA868; genus UBA868. The sequence goes on along the minus strand of DLPX01000010.1, from coordinate 1,540 downwards.
CATCGCAATGGGAGACCGTGTTGTCTGTGTTCTGGGTAACCACGACCTGCATCTGCTCGCCGCTAGTTTCGGCCTTAGGCAAGTCAAACCCGAAGACCGACTGTCCCCAATTCTGGAACATGAACGAAGATCAGAATATGTAAAGTTCTTTTTAAAACAACCACTTATCTATTATTCAACTGGCCTAAACCGCGTCATGGCTCACGCGGGACTGTATCCCTGGTGGTCCCTTTCTGAAAACTTGAGCTACGCAAAGGAGGTCTCCCGTGCTCTGACTGGACCGGACCCCAAGTCGTTTCTTGAAAACATGTATGGAGATAGTCCCGGTGTCTGGGACAAAGCCCTCTGCGGTTGGGAACGCCTGCGCTTCATCACCAATGTTTTTACGCGTATGCGTTTATGCAACGAAAAAGGCCGACTTGATCTCAAGCATAAAGGCGGGTTGTCCGATGCACCGGATGGTTTCTCTCCCTGGTTTGACTTTACTAACCCAGGGCTTTCAGACACTCGGGTGGTTTTTGGACACTGGTCGACCTTGGGGATTGTTAACAAACCCCCTTATCTTGGTCTGGACTCGGGTTGTGTATGGGGAAGGTGTTTAAGCGCTGTACACCTTGAGTCCGAACACGTTAACATCATCTCGGTGCCTTGTGACCAAAACGCCAAGATCGACTGATAATGAATAACGCCTACGAAATCGACATTGAGGTGGAAACTTCCTATATGGCCGAACATTCAGAGCCAGAGGAAGACAGGTATGTGTTTGCTTATACGATTACCTTGGTTAACCGGGGCTCTGTTTCTGCAAAGCTACTCTCGCGCCGATGGATCATCACCGACTCAGATAACCGCACAGAGGAAGTTGAGGGAGAAGGGGTGGTAGGCGAACAGCCGACCCTGAAGCCAGGCGAAGGATTTCGTTACACATCAGGCGCGGTTATTGAAACGCCCGTCGGTACCATGCACGGCTCTTACAAGATGCTGGCCGAGGACGGTGAAACGTTCGATACCGATATTCCCCAGTTTGTACTGTCTGCGCCAAGGGTGTTGCACTGAACAAATATTATATAAGTATTTGATTTATATATTTTTTATTTAAATTAGACATCGAGATTGCTGACGGCGAACGCATTTCGCTGAATAAAATCTCGCCTTGGCGCCACTTCTTCACCCATCAGCACGGTAAATATCTCATCGGCGCCGACGGCGTCTTCGATCTGAACCTGAGAAAGACGACGTTGTTCCGCATCCATAGTTGTTTCCCAGAGTTGCTCTGGATTCATCTCACCCAGGCCTTTATATCTTTGGATATTGATACCTCGTCGCGCCTCAGACATCAACCAGGAAAGCGCATCTGAAAAACTGTCTGATTGCTGTTCGCGTTGGCCCCGTTTTACGGTGAGCGCTTTCCCGATTTCGGTCTCGAGTCGTTGGCCCAGGGAAGTCAGGGAGGCGTATTCTGTTGATCCAAAAAACTCTGCGGCGAACCGACTTTGGCGGTAGCGGCCGTGGCGCTCACTATCAACAATAAGTGTCGAAC
>DLPX01000038.1 GCA_002477475.1 Proteobacteria bacterium UBA7447 | reverse complement strand
CGTTCCCACACCGCGTCGATGGCGGGATCGGATGAGGCGGCCAGCGCATTGCTCAAAAGGCTCGGTATCGCTCGGATTCAGGATCTCGACACCCTGGTGGAGAGCCTCAAACTGCTGCATGTGCACGGACCCCTTAAAGGCAACCGGCTTTGCTCTATGAGTTGCTCCGGCGGGGAAGCGTCTCTGATGGCGGATACGGCTATCGGCCGGGATGTCGTATTCCCTGAACTCACGTCCGAGCAGCACGATTCCGTTCGCGCCACGGTGCATGACCTCGTGAGTGTCTCGAATCCCCTTGACTATCACACCTTTGCCTGGAACAAAGAAGAAGACCTTTTCGCCACCTACAGTGCCATGCTTGCTTGTGGCTTTGACTTGTCAATGCTGGTACTGGATTTTCCCCGCGAAGACCGGTGCAACCTTGAGACTTGGGATCCCGCGGTAAACGCCGTCACCCGGGCGGTCGTCAAGACCCGGGCGCCAACTGCCGTTGTGGCCAGTCTCCCTGAAAGTCTTCCAGAACAGATTGCCACGGATCTCGTCAGTATGGGTGTGGCCCCCTTATGCGGTATTCGACAGGCGCTGGACGCGGCACAAGCGGCATCCCAGATCGGTGGGGCCTGGCGCCGGCCGCTATTTGAGAGGGCGCTTCCTGGTCCGGGACCACACCTGGAACAACCCGTGGAAAACCTTGACGAAGCGCACGCCAAGGGTGAGATCGAATCTTTTGGTGTAGGCGTGCCTCGTGGCGATTGTGTGACCTCTGTTGGTGGTCTAAAGAATGCCGCTGAGTCGCTGACTTATCCATTGGTGCTTAAGGCCTGCGATGCGGCATTACTGCATAAAAGCGATGCCGGTGCGGTCATGGTGGGGATTGATGATTTTGACGAACTTGTTGTGGGGGCAGAAACTTTGTTCTCGTGCTACCCGAGCCTGCTCGTTGAGGAGATGATTACTGATGCGGTCTGTGAGTTGATTGTGGGCGTACGCCAGGATCCCGTCATCGGCCCATGGATGATGGTCGGCAGCGGCGGTATCTACGCAGAGCTTCTCGGCGACACCAGGGTGACGCTGCTGCCCGCACCAGACGATGAGCTTGAGACAATGATCAGTTCACTCAAGATTCATCCTCTGCTGAGTGGCTATCGGGGCAGTGAAGCCGGTGACGTGTCTGCATTGCTGGCGACCCTGCAGAGCGTTTCGGACTTTGTAATGAAAAGACGGGAGTCACTGGTGGCGCTTGAGATTAACCCGTTATTGGTAAGACCGAAGGGTAAGGGTGTGTGTGCCGTTGACGCGGTACTCCAATATGCGAGAGCATCATAGGTTATGTCTTTATTGAATACAGATCCTGCGAAAGCATCGGTGGCTAAACCGGTTGATGCCCTGATTGAGTTTCTGGGTAGCGGAAACGGAAGGCTCCTCGATATCGGCTGCGGCGAAGGAGTACTCAGCGACACGCTTTCGCAACAGGGCTATACCGTTACCGGAATCGATCCGCTGGTCGGCAGCGGTGCCTCTGCATGGCGCGTGCGGGCGAGTGCCGGAGCCGTCCCGCTTGCGAGTGACAGTTTCGATATCGCAGTGTTTCACTGGTCCCTGCACCATGTTCCTGAGGAGTCGATGTCGGCCGCGCTTGCCGAAGCGCAGCGGGTGCTAACTGGTGCCGGCAGGCTTTTTGTGATTGAGCCGGAACCTGTCGGCAGCTGGCAAGAGGTGTCGCAGCCGTTTCACGACGAGACCGAGGTTCAGGCAAAGGCGGCGAAGGCGGTCGACAAAGTTGTCAGCGCAAGCGCCTTAACAAGACGACTACAGTATTACCTCAGTGAAGACTGTTACAACAGTTTTGACGAATTTGTTGAGTCAATGATGTCCTACGCGTATAACCGCTACACAGAAGATCAAATTCGCCAGCAATGCGTCCGGGATACTTTTGAGTCTTACCGCGAAGGCGATATCTTCCGTCTTCAGCACCGGATTCGAATGGAGGAGATATGCCCGAGTGCAAACAACTAGATCCCGCTTTGGGTGAGGGACATGCCGATGGGTAGCGGCAGCGTGCTCACTGAGCAACGGGGGGCTGTGCTTGAGGTGACCCTGAATCGGCCCAAGGCCAATGCGATCGACGTCGCAACCAGCCGGGAACTGGGAGAGGTCTTCGCCGGGTTTCGAGATGATCCTGAACTACGAGTGGCGATCATCACCGGTGCCGGCGAGAAATTTTTCTGTCCCGGATGGGATCTCAAAGCCGCCGCTGAAGGCGAGGCCGTTGATAGTGACTATGGTGTGGGTGGTTTTGGAGGGCTGCAGGAGTTACCAGATCTCAACAAGCCTGTCATCGCGGCAGTGAATGGGATTTGCTGTGGCGGTGGATTGGAGTGGGCGCTGTCGGCAGACATGATTCTTGCTGCCGAGCATGCCACGTTTGCCTTGCCCGAAATCAACTCGGGAACCATCGCGGATGCGGCCACTTTGAAATTACCCAAGCGTATTCCCTGGCACATTGCCATGGAGTTGCTGTTCACCGGCAGGTGGATGGATGCCGCGGAAGCGCATCACTGGGGACTCGTCAACGAGGTCACAGCATTGGATAAGCTACTTGCGCGTGCGCATGAACTTGCAGCGATGCTGGCTGAGGGTCCGCCTCTTGTCTTTGCAGCAATCAAGGAGGTCTCACGAGCGTCGGAGAATATGCGGTTTCAGGATGCGCTCGATGGAATCACGGGCAGAAATTTTCCAACTATCGATAAACTTTACTCCAGTGAGGATCAGTTGGAGGGCGCCAGGGCTTTTGCAGAAAAGCGAAAGCCGCAATGGAAGGGGCGGTGATTTCGCGACCCAACGGATTTCGATATTATCCTCCCAGCTAATCAGTATTTCAGTTAACTTAGATTCAGATTCAGATAAAAAAACGATGGAAGAATGGTCAATAGTTCATAAGGTAGCGCTGCTCGGTTTTTTGGGTGCCCTCATTTTCGGCGCGGTCGCCAACAAGACCCATTTTTGCATCATGGGATCAATCAGCGACTGGATCAACATGGGATCGCGGGTGCGATTCCGGGCCTGGATGCTGTCGATCGGCATTGCGATTCTGGGTTCGCAGGCAATGGGGCAGTTTGGCTGGATCGATTTGGACACCACCATGTATCGGGGGTCCAGTTTTGGATTGGCGGGTTTTTTGATCGGGGGGATTCTCTTCGGCGTGGGCATGACCCTTGGAGCCGGTTGTGGTCAGCGTACGCTGGTACGGGTGGGCGGTGGTAATCTCAAATCGCTCGTCGTATTGATTGTCATGGCAATTACGGCATATATGACCTTACGCGGTTTGTTGGCACCTGTGCGGATTGATATCTTCGGACCTCTGTCCATTGACCTTGAGTCACAAGGCATCAGCAATCAGGGTATCGAGACCATCCTCGCACACTGGGTCGGCGTATCCGGCCAAACAATGGCTATCGTTGTCGCGTTGGTTCTAGGCCTTGGTACGGTTATTTATGCGCTCAAAGATAAGGGCTTTCGTGCCAGTGGCGACAATATTCTGGCAGGAGTGACGATCGGGGTTCTGGTGGTAGGGGCTTGGTACGCCACCGGTGTGATCGGCAATGATGACTTTGAGCCGGTCCCCGTCGAAGCGCTCACCTTTGTTGCACCCACAGGCAACACGGTCAACTATCTCATGACCTGGACAGGAGCCGAGATCAATTTTGGAATTGCTGTGGTGCTCGGCATGATCCTGGGTTCTTTTCTCTACGCGGTTTTTTCTGGTAACTTCAGAGTCGAAGCCTTTGCCAACCGAGCGGATATGCGCAACCACTTGGTGGCGGGCGTGCTGATGGGGTTTGGCGGGGTGCTGTCTTTTGGCTGCACCATCGGCCAAGGGGTATCGGGCATGTCGACGCTTGCTTTAGGCTCGCTGGTAACCTTGTTGTCGATCATGTTGGGATCGGCGTTGACTATGAAAATCCAGTACTACATGCTGGATGATGGTTTTTGGAGTTCTTTGCGTCAGTCACTCGCCGATCTGCGGTTGTTTCCCGCACCGAAATAATTCGAATCCTTGGGGTTAGGCGCTCTGCTCAGTGAACAGTGAGCGGGTATAATGCGCACGCT
>DLPX01000066.1:14939-36098 GCA_002477475.1 Proteobacteria bacterium UBA7447 | reverse complement strand
CCTTGTCTTAAGCCCCAATCCCTGACCGCAACGGCTAACGATTTTGAGCAGGCTCGACCGTATGATTCGCCGCCTGGAGGCCCAAAGAGCATGCCTCGCTGCCGCAGGGGAAGTATTGTTCTCGGCGGGTGATGCGCTCTCAGAAGAGCAAGTCACGGAGCTGATCTCGACTATCACCAAGACCCTTGCGGGCGACTGAGCCCCCGAATATCAACTCCTGGCATTATGATCTCGCCGTTATCGGCCGACCTCTCGCAGAATCATGGAAATAGACCGAAAACTCACTACAGCCTCAAACCTTGTTGCGGCAAAAGACCAGGAACTTGGATTCGGCAACGTTTTCTCGGACCACATGCTGGTCCGAGATTGGGCGGATGGCGAGTGGGGCAGGGCAATGATCACGCCACGAGAGCCCATTCCGGTTGAGCCTTCCGCGCTAGGTATCCACTATGGGCAGAGCGTTTTTGAGGGTCTTAAAGCCTACCGAGGGTCTCAGGATGGTGTGATTAGACTATTTCGGCCAGACAGGAATGCCGCGCGGCTTAAAGCATCGAGCGAGCGCCTTTGCATTCCGACTCTTCCAGCGGAGGAGTTCCTTGAGTGCATACAGCAATTGGTTGCAACTGATTCGACCTGGGTACCAAAAGAGCGCGAACATGCGCTCTATGTCAGACCGATGGTTTTCGCAAGCGAAGGTCATCTTTCCGTTCGCCCCGCCCAGTGCTACAAGTTGGTCATCACGACGGCCCCGGTGGCGCCGTATTTCTCCTCCCGAAGCCGGGCTTTACGACTGAAAGCCGAAAGCCGTTTTACGCGCGCAGCTTCGGGGGGCACCGGCTCTGCCAAGACGTCTGGAAACTATGCCCCCACACTCTGGCCGATGGCATCTGCGGCAGCGGAGGGCTTTGATCAGATTCTCTGGCTCGACGCCCAAGAGCACACCTTCGCTGAAGAGGCAGGTCAGATGAATATTTTTTTCAGAATTGGTGATGAAGTCGTCACACCAGAACTCTCCGGAACCATTCTTCCGGGCGTGACCCGCGAGAGCGCGCTCAAGTTACTTGAAGACTGGGGCGTAAACGCTGGCACCCGGCGCATCTCTATGGAGGAACTCGCGAGAGCATCTGAGGATGGCTCGCTACTTGAAATCTTCGGTGCTGGAACCGCAGCGGTTATCGCGTCAGTCGCGTCGATCTCGTACCTCGGAAAAGAGATTTCGGCAGCGCCTCCTTCCAGCGGGTCTCTTGCGGAGCGGCTTCGGGAAGAACTCCTGGGGATTCAATATGGAGAGAGGCAGGATCCCCACAACTGGACCCACGTGGTTGGCTGACATCGCGCGGCGTGGAATAACGAAATCCCTCTAGGCACGCCTCCCATTAGATGATTGAAGGACTCTCACTGCTGCTTTTACTCTGCCTGTCGGCCTTTTTCTCAGGTTCAGAAACCGCGTTGGTGGCCTTATCGCGCGCTCGGGCGGACGCGTTGGCGGACGAGGGGCGCCCTGGCGCGCACTCGTTACGCATCTTAAAAGAAAAACCGGGCCGGATGCTGGTCGCGATCTTGATCGGTAACAATCTCGTCAATATCAGTGCCTCCGCGCTGGCCACTGTCCTGGCGACCCGGGCCTTTGGAAGCCTGGGGCCCGGCATTGCCGTTGGCATCCTGACAATCGTTATTCTGATCTTCGGCGAGATTACGCCCAAGAGCCTGGCAACCCGCTACTCTGAGCGGATCTCTCTTGCCGTATCCCCCGTCATTCTGGTGCTGGTCCGCGTCACAACCCCAATCAGCCGGGTCTTTGAATATTTTGCGCCGGCCACCCTGCATTCCAGCGGAGGCGAAGATCCGACCGTGACCGAATCCGAACTCATCAGCATGGCGGGCTATGGTGAGGAGGAAGGTACGATTGAGGAGAGTGAAAAACAGCTGATTGAAAGAGCTTTCGCCTTCACCGACCTCACGGCAGCGGATGTGATGACCCCGCGACACAAGGTATTTGGACTTCCGGCGAACACCTCTCTCGAAGAGGCGGTTGAGCGACTGGACGACCTCCCGTTTAGCCGCATCCCGCTACACGGCAAGGATCCGGATGAAATCACAGGCGTGGTTCATGTGCGGGACCTGCTCATGGCGGGCATGAAAGCAGAGTCCGCGCAGAGTGTCGAATCTCTGGGCAGGCCGCCATATTTCATACCCGAAGGGCAGTCCTTGAACGACACCATTGCGGCGTTTCGCGAAGAACGAAATCAGTTGGCGATTGTTGTGGATGAGCACGGGATTATGGAAGGCGTTGTGACGCTTGAAGATCTCATGGAGGAATTGGTCGGAGAGATTTACGATGAGAGTGACATCACGCCGACTGAGTACACCATTCATGGACCCGACCGGATTACGATTGAAGGAGCATCCGAGCTTCGTATTCTCAGCGACCACTTCCAATCGACGCTGTCGGGAAAGCCGACGGACTCTGTTAGTCGGTGGATCCTGACCCATGTGCAGCGCATACCAGAAAGATGGGAAACGTTCGCACTGGATGGACTGCACCTAACCGTGGTTCGCGCGACGCCTCGCCGGATTCAGGAAGTCCTTGTCTGCAGAGCGCCGGGGACCGGGGGTCAGATCAACCTTGAATACGAGAATTAACCGTTAGTCAGGCCGTTCTCGCTTTTCTTAGCCCCTGTAGAGGATTCTGACATCGCTTAATGGTGTCTCTTCGACTAGCTTTTTTGACAACGTTGCGCTCTCATCCCTCATCGCTTCTCCAGATTTCCCTGATGGAAGCGCCACGACAACTTCCCCGGTTACTGAAACGCCGACGTAGTGAAGCACCAGACTGAAGTTGCCTGTCGTAAACAAGCGCGACCCTGAGTTGCTCGACACCAGTGTCTTCCGCACGGCCTCTTCGATCTCTGACCTAAGGGGTAATCCGGAAGGATTAGGCATCTCGAAATCATCCTCGGGATCGATATGGACGACAACGTCCGATAGGGCTTTGAATTTTTCCTCAAGGACCTGCATCACACGATCACCAATATGATGGCCTTCTGAGACACTAATTAACGGATTCACATGGATGTGCATATCAGCCAGTAATTGGGATCCCATGCGTCGGGTTCGAAGCTCATGAACGTCAATGACACCTGGCACCGACAGAATCGTTTCACGCATCAACGTCAGCGTGCTCGGGTCAAGGCCCGTATCGATCAACTCGTCAAAAGCCTCACGGCCAATTCTGAAGGCGGCATAAAGGATGATAATCGCGACCCCTACTGCTCCTATTGCATCCGCCCAGGGAAACCCGAGCATCACCCCCAGCACCCCAGCGATCACGATCAGCGAAGAAAAGGCATCAGTCCGACTGTGCCAGGCGTTGGCCTGTAGCAAACCAGAATCGAGCTTCCTGCCGACTCGGATGGTGTACTGATACACGGCCTCTTTCGCGACCACCGAAACCGCGGCCACCGCAACCGCAAGCCATCCTGGGGCCATCAACTCGCCACTGCCACTCAGTCGCGATAACGCATCCCACGCGATGCCCAGTGCAATCGCCGCGAGAGACACTGCCAGCAAAGCAGTCGCGATTGCCTGGATACGTCCGTGCCCATAGGGATGCTCTGAGTCCGCTTCTTGGCTTGAATGACGAGCGGCGAGGATGACGAGAAAATCAGTCGCGAGATCAGAAACAGAATGAATCCCGTCTGCAATCAGGGCCTGTGATTGCGCAAAGATCCCGCCGGTGAGCTTGCCGAGGGCAAGCAGGCCATCTACGACACTCCCAACAACCGTAACATTTCGGATAACGCGATAATCTGAAACGCTGCGGGAATTTCTGTCCATAGAGAAAGTCTATCAGTGTATGTCGGGTATCCAGTGAATCAAATTATCGCACCGGTTTCGGCCCGAACAATGGGCGGACCCTGCCGTTTCTGAGATAATCCCGCCTCACTTGGTGTTTGATAACGGGAATACCTGCTCTGCTTAATGCGCATTCTGATCAGCAATGACGATGGGTACCTTGCAGCGGGACTGGCAGCACTCAACGCAGCGGTCTCGTCAATTGCCGAGACCTTTGTAATCGCCCCTGATCGGAACCGTAGTGGCGCGAGCAACTCCCTCACACTGACCCGGCCGCTTAGAGTCAGCACAGCCCCGAGTGGCTTTCATCGTCTCGACGGCACCCCCACCGATTGTGTCCATGTTGGCTTAACCGGTCTCATGGACCCGGAGCCAGATATGGTTATCGCGGGAATCAATCACGGGGCGAATCTTGGTGATGATGTTCTTTACTCGGGAACCGTGGCGGCCGCAATGGAAGGGCGCTACCTGGGATTTCCGGCTGTTGCCATTTCACTCGCAGGCTCAAATGCTCAACACTTTGATTCCGCGGCTCGGACAGCGCTCCAGGTGCTGGAGCGCGTGCAGGAACACCCTTTGCCGCGCGACAGTATTCTTAATATCAACGTGCCGGACCTGCCATTTGAATCAATCAAGGGATTTCGGGCTACAAGACTGGGCTGTCGACATAAATCAGATCCTGTTATCCGTTCGCAGGACCCAACCGGCAGGGAGATCTACTGGGTCGGCCCTGCGGGGGAAGGTCAGGACTGTGGCGAGGAGACAGACTTTCTCGCCATCGAGCAAGGCTACGTTTCGGTCACTCCACTCCAGATCGATCTGACTCGTCACGGTCAACTAGAGCAGATTCAGAATTGGTTGACCGCGTGAGCGAGGGGGCGCGACCTGATCATCACCGTTTTGGTGGTTTTATTTCCCAACGGTCACAGCAGAGGTTGTTGGACACCCTTCGTGCCAAAGGTATAAGAAACGAGGACGTGTTGGAGACTTTTGCCAAGATCCCCAGGCATGAATTTGTCGAAGAGGCACTGCGAAGCCGTGCTTATGAGGACACCGCTTTGCCAATCGGCTATCAGCAGACTATTTCCCAACCCTACGTGGTCGCACTGATGACACAACTTCTCCTGACCGGGCGCGAGCGGCTTAAACGCGTGCTGGAGATTGGGACAGGATCAGGGTTCCAAACCGCGGTACTTTCCCGTGTCTCTGCCCGTGTATTTTCCATAGAACGGATCGGTGCACTGGCTGGGCGCGCTTATCAGAAGTTGGGAAGCCTTGGCATTGAGAACGTCTCACTACGACACGGCGATGGCGCAAACGGATGGAGCGCCAAGGGACCGTTTGACGGGATTATCCTGACCGCCGCGCCAAGGCGCGTCCCTGACACCCTTTTTTCGCAATTATCGGACCAGGGTGTGCTGGTGGCGCCTGAGGGGAGCAACCGTCAGCAACGCCTGCTGTACTGGATTAAACAGGATGGCATTGCACTTCGCCATCAATCAATCGATGTAGTATTTGTCCCACTGAAATCCGGCCAAGCCTGATGAAAATTTTTTCACGCCTGTATGATTTTGTCCTGTCGTGGGCATCCCACCCTAAAGCGCCGCGTTACCTCGGCGCATTATCCTTTGCGGAATCTTCCTTTTTCCCAATTCCACCCGATGTTATGTTGGCTCCAATGGTGTTGGCACAACGCCACCGTGCCTGGTTCTTTGCGGCACTTACGACCCTGTGGTCAGTGGTTGGAGGTGTTGCAGGATACCTGATCGGCATGTTTCTCTTTGGGCTCGTTGCCGACCCAATTATCCAATTTTATGACGCCCAGGCTGCGTTTGATTCGGCTCGGGAACAATTCCAGAAACATGGTGTCTGGATTGTTTTTCTGGCAGGTTTCACACCGATCCCATACAAACTCTTTACGATCAGCGCAGGATTGGCCTCTATGAGCCTCGTACCATTTGTGGCGGCTTCCCTGGTCGGACGCGGTGCACGTTTTTTTCTTGTCGCAGGACTCATCTACGCCGGGGGAGAACGTTTTGAAACGCAACTGCGCCGGTATGCAGACGGCATAGGCTGGGCAATGGTCGTCTTAGTAGTCGTTGGGCTTTTGCTCTTTTATGTCTAGCCAATTACGGAAGATCAACTTGAGAGTGCCTAAAGCGGTTTCGATAGTTTGCTTTATTGCGCTGACCGGTTGCGTAGGTCCGCCGGTAGTGCCCGTAAGCGACCTCTCCGCTACCCAATCCAGCGGTTCAACCCGTATCGTAAGAGCGGGGGATTCTCTTTACACCATTTGCTGGGAAGCGGGGCTGGATTATCGAGACGTGGCGCGTTGGAATGGCCTGCAACCTCCTTACGCTTTGACAGTAGGGCAAAAAATTGAGCTCAGTCCCGGCCGCATCAATGCGCAGAATACCATCGTGACACCGGCCGCGAGTTATGCGACATCGATACTGGTTGTCGGTGACGAGCCCGCAGAGGCCTCTGAAACGCTCACCGATCCCGATGCGCAAGAGAATGAACAAGAGAATGAAAAAGAAGAACCCGTAGCAGGGCCCGACGGCAAACCATGGATTTGGCCGGCCAATGGAGAGCTGCTGTCACAATTTTCCCCGGACGACGGAAGAAACGGCATCGACATCGCCGGAGCCGATGGCAGTCCGATCCGAGCAGCAGCAAAAGGGAAAGTGGTATATGTGGGGACGGGGCTTCGCGGCTACGGACTGCTTATCATCATTAAACATGACGAGACTTTTCTTACTGCGTACGCCCACAACCGGGCAGTCAAGATTAATGAAGGTGACGCCGTCGATAGCGGCCAGATCATCGCTGAAATGGGGCAGTCCGGAACTGACTCTGTCCGACTACACTTCGAGATTCGGCGAGACGGCCAACCGGTTGATCCACTTGAATATCTCCCGGACGCCTAGCCGACGCTGTCTTTATGTAAGAACTACAAAGGCAGGATAATTGCAGCCATTACCTGCCGGTCATCGAGCGCCAAAACATTAAACGTGCTACAGGCTGTGCGTGAGTTCATAAATTCTACACTTCGCCCATGCTTGGCAAGGATCTGGGTTAATCCGGCATCCGGGAAGCATTGAGTCACCCCTGTGCCGATCATCAGCACGTCGCTTTCGACGAGACACAGTTGTTCGAGTCGTGCCGGTGACAATGCGGAGAATTCCCGCACCTCCCAGTCCGCGGGCGTCCCATCTGGCGCTATCAGAAAACTCTGCGTAAAAGTTTTCTCGGCTACGACGACACCTCTTGGACCACAAGACGCGATTAGCGCTCTCGTTTTTGAAATTTCTGCTTCGAGTTCCATGGTCTCTGTCAGTTTCGGACTGCGTCTTTGATCTATTCCTTGGCGACAAAAAAACTTGCCAATAGCGTTAATGCGATAAAATCCGACGTGCAACGTTCCGATCGGAGCGAGTCCGCCGTTATTAGAAGGTCAATTATATGAGACCCGTAAATGTGGGTGTAATCGGTCTAGGGACCGTTGGCGCTGGCACAGTAGACCTGCTTGCGCGGAACAGTGCTGAGATAGCACGTCGAGGCGGCCGCAATATCAGAGTGACCCAGGCAGCGGTGCGCGACATGAGCCGCGCTCGTGACTGTGAGGTCTCGGACATTCATCTGACCGACGAGCCCGCTACCATTACAACGAATCCGGAAATTGACGTCGTCCTAGAGTTGATGGGCGGTGAGGACGAGGCCTACGAAGTCGTCTCGACCGCGCTGAGGAACGGCAAGCATGTCGTAACGGCCAACAAGGCACTGATTGCCACCCGCGGAAATGAACTCTTCGAGCAGGCCTCGCAGGCGGGATTGGTGATTGCTTTCGAAGCTGCGGTGGCTGGAGGGATTCCAGTAATCAAGGTAGTCCGGGAGAGCCTTGCGGGCAACAGAATCGATGGTCTGGCAGGTATCCTGAATGGAACGTGCAACTTCATCCTCACTCAGATCCACGAGCAGGGCCTGGACTACGATGCGGTCCTGACCGAAGCCCAGCGGCTAGGTTATGCCGAGGCTGATCCCTACTTTGATATCGGCGGAATTGACGCAGCCCATAAGCTCACTATTCTGGCCTCAGTCGCATTTGGCATCCCTCTTGACTTCGATTCGGTCTACATAGAGGGAATAGAGCAGTTGCGCTACCAGGACATCATTTACGCTGATGAGCTTGGATATCGAATCAAGCACCTCGGGATCGCGCGCTCAGATAGCGGTCATCTTGACCTCCGTGTACATCCGTGTCTTATTGAAAAAGATCAGCTGCTGGCGAATGTTTCGGGAGTGATGAATGCCGTTCGCATTCGTGGGGATGCAGTGGGTGACTCCTTGCTCTATGGCGCAGGCGCGGGCGCGAAGCCCACCGCATCAGCAGTCGTCGGAGACCTGGTCGACGTTGTTCGGACCTTGACATCGGATCCTGGAAACCGGGTGCCTCACCTGGCGTTCCAACCCCAGCAACTCGCTGACCCGAGAATGCGACCAATCACGGAAATTTCCTGTGCGCACTATTTGCGCCTGACGGTACGTGACAGACCCGGAGTGCTCGCTGATGTAACTCGTATTCTTGGGGAACATCAGGTCAGTATTAGAGTTATCAGTCAAAAGGGTTTCGGGGATGAACAGGGCGTGGTTCCGGTTGTTATCGTTACTCACGATGCCAAAGAGGCCGACATCGCTAACGCAACGAAAAAGATTGAAACATTAGAAGCCAATGCAGCGCCGGTAGTGCGCGTCCGGGTAGAAACGCCCGACTAGAGCGATCGAGGCTTCCGAGGTTATGCCACACACTGTCGAAACAGGGCTGATCGCACGGTACCACGCGAGACTACCGATTCCGGACGATGCGTGTGCCGTCAGCCTCAATGAGGGAAACACCCCACTGGTGCGATTGAACTCGTTGTGTGATCCGGAGAAGGGGATAGAAGTCTTCGCCAAGGTCGATGGGGCAAACCCGACCGGCTCGTTCAAAGATCGCGGCATGACCGTCGCTTTGACTATGGCGGTCCATGAAGGCAGCGGAGCGGTGATCTGCGCCTCAACAGGGAATACCTCTGCAGCAGCGGCCGCCTATGCAGCCAGAGCAGGCATCAAGGCCTTTGTGGTTATCCCAGATGGAAAGATCGCGATGGGAAAGCTCGCCCAGGCGATGATGCATGGCGCGAGGGTCATACAAATCACCGGCAACTTTGACGACGGCATGGAGATTGTTAAGTCCATGCCGGACAAAGCCCCCGTGGCCTTGGTAAATTCTGTAAACCCCTATCGACTTCACGGCCAGAAAACTGCAGCATTCGAAATCGTCGATACGCTTGGCGATGCTCCTGATTACCATTTTCTCCCCGTTGGAAATGCTGGAAATATCAGTGCCTACTGGATGGGTTATTCCGAGTACCACAGTGATGGCGAGAGCACAAAACTGCCCATCATGGTAGGTTGTCAGGCATCGGGCGCGGCGCCTTTCGTGTCCGGCAGCCCCATTCTTAAACCTGAAACTATCGCGACGGCTATCCGCATCGGTAACCCCCAATCCTGGAACCTGGCGCAATCAGCGCGTGAGCAATCTGGAGGGTGGTTTACTGCCTGCGACGACAACGCCATTCTTGCAGCGCAGAAATTGTTGGCTCAAAAGGAGGGAATATTTTGCGAGCCGGCGTCAGCCGTCTCGGTCGCTGGCTTAAAGCTGGGTCTGGCCCAGGGTCGAATTAACGAGGGAGCGTCTATTGTATGCACGCTCACGGGGCATGGTCTTAAAGACCCTGAGACGGCTATCGCGCAAAGTCCTGAACCGGTTCGGGTTGCCCCTTCGGTCTCGGCAGTTTGCGACGCGATCCTGAAATAGGTGTATTTATGACCAACCCGTCCTGCCAAACATGCTGAACGGAACCAGTCTCGTTTTTGATATTGAGACCGTGCCCGACGTCGAGCTGGGGCGGCGATTGTATAGCCTGGACTCATTGAGCAACGACGACGTCGCTCGAGCGATGCGTACGCTCCGCATTCAAAAAACGGGATCAACAGATTTTCTTGCTCACCCGCACCATCGGATCGTTGCAATCTCGGCTGTCTTGAGAGCTCCAGACAAGCTTCAGGTCTGGTCGCTAGGCTCTGATGATTCTTCCGAACGGGAATTGCTGGAAAGATTCTTCGATGGAATCGAAAAGTTCCAACCAGTTCTGATTAGCTGGAACGGTAACGGTTTTGATTTGCCGGTTATTCACTATCGAGCACTCCGACATGGGGTAGCGGCGCCGCTGTACTGGGAAAGCGGCGAGAACGATAGAGAATTTAAGTTCAATAATTACCTGAATCGGTATCATGCGCGCCATCTGGACTTGATGGACATCCTTGCCGGCTACCAGGCTCGAGCGTTCAGCTCCCTTGAGGAGGTCGCGCTCATGCTTGGATTGCCTGGCAAGATGGGGATGAGTGGGGCGCGTGTCTGGGAGCATTTCCAGGAAGGGCAGATCTCAGATATACGAGCATACTGCGAGACCGACGTCTTGAATACTTACCTGGTTTATCTACATTTTGAGAAAATGCGTGGACTCCTTAACGAGACCGCGTTCTCAACGGAGAAACAACGTCTTGTAGAGTTTCTTAAGGCAGCGGATCAGGGTCACCTGCAGGACTTCCTGAATCAGTGGCTGGACGGCACCGGAAGTGCCTAAACCCCGGGAACCATTCGAAGCAAGAATCGAGGGCTTCACTCATGATGGTCGAGGAGTGACTCGGGTCGGTGGAAAAGTCTGGTTTGTCGAAGGCGCGTTACCGGATGAGAGGGTCGTCGTCCGACCAGTCAGAGGAACGCGCTCTTACTCACTCGGAGTAGCCGAATCAATCCTTGAGCCCTCGGTGTCTCGAGTAACTCCACGATGCGCGGCCTTCGGCGTGTGCGGGGGATGCGCTCTTCAACATCTGGAGTACCCTAAGCAACTTAGCTTTAAGAAAACCAACGTTGTCGAGAACTTGGAAGTAGCGGGCGTTACCGTCCCCGAAGAGATACTGGAACTTCAAGCACGGCCTTGGGCCTACCGCCGTCGGGCTCGGCTTGGGGCAAGAATGGTTCCAAAAAAAGGCGGGGTCCTTGTGGGTTTTAGGGAACGGAGAAAGAGCTTTATCACGCCACTTGCCAGTTGCCCAGTCATTCACCCATCGGTAGATCAGGTTCTCGGGAAGATAGCGGGTCTGATCAGTCAACTGACTATTCCTGATCGGATTCCCCAGATTGAGGTTGCCGCAGGGGAAAACGGCACCGCACTGGTGTTTCGTCATCTTTCGCCCCTCACCGAAGGCGATCGCAGGATGCTTAGAGGGTTCGGAGCCGAGGAGCAGTTACTGATCTACACTCAGGAAAAAGGACCGGAGACCGCCGTCCCATTAGACCCTGGCACAACACCGGAACTCTTTTATACGCTGAAAGCCTTCGATCTTGATATTTGGTTCTCGGTGACGCACTTCATTCAGGTGAATGGTGCCGTCAACGAACTGATCGTGGAGCTCGCTGTGGATTGGCTTGCCCCACGCGAGGATAGTCAGGTATTGGATCTTTTTTGCGGGTTAGGGAACTTTTCGTTGGCCCTCGCCAGACGGGCAGGGCGGGTCCTTGGCATTGAAGGCGACTCATCGCTCGTTAAGAAGGCCGGAGAGAATGCGGCGGCAAACGGGGTGGCGAATGCGGAGTTCCAGGCGCGAGATCTTTTCTCAGATGCAGTCGCCGACTGGAATCCCGGGGCTTTCTCCCATGTGCTGGTTGATCCGCCCCGCAGCGGCGCTATCGAAGCGTTAAAAACCATCTGTACAAAGGTGGCCCCCGACGCCCTGGTCTATGTTTCCTGCAACCCTGCGACGCTGGCCCGTGATGCGGCTTATCTGACCGGGCCGGGGGGCTATCAGCTCACCAACCTCGCCGTAGCAGATATGTTCCCCCATACGACCCACGTCGAAAGCGCCGCACTATTCGTGCGCGCCGCCTAGGTCGGAGGTGATCAGACTCGTCTTATCCGGTTGTGTCCGTCTTTTCGTTTCCGGGGTTCTTGCTAACAGAGGTACTTGGCGACGCAGCCGAAGCGTTTCCCGAACTGTTGCCCGGGGTATTCTCTGAGCGGACGGCCT
The DNA here is from genome assembly GCA_002477475.1 of Proteobacteria bacterium UBA7447. GTDB lineage: Bacteria > Pseudomonadota > Gammaproteobacteria > Arenicellales > UBA868 > UBA868. The sequence goes on along the minus strand of DLPX01000066.1, from coordinate 24,110 downwards.
GATTCGACTGGGCTTGTCGGTTTCCATTGCGCTGGCCGCCCGAGCGGCCTCTGCCGCCGCGAGAACGCCTCGGCGATTTATTACCGGCTTCAGCGTCACCGCTATTTTGGCCCTGCCCGTTCGCTCGGGGTTTTGCGTCAGACCGAGTGTTCTGACCCCGACCCCGGTTGGAATCAGAATGGGTTCTACGATTTTGCCGACCGCCATCGCGGCGACGATCATCCCGGCGCCCCTGAGTTTGCCTACGGGAGTCAGACCGTCCTCGAGAGCGTTGGCCCTCGCGGTGTGCCGGAGTTTTCGTCTCAGCCTCCTCCTTTTTCCCTGTGAGGCTTTGCCACAATTTGGCCCAAAATCCTGCGGTCGACCCTTCGACAGTTGGAACAGGTGATGGCGGAGGAGGAGGGGGAGGCGGAGGAGTGTCAAGCTGGTCGAGATTGACGGCGGCACCCCGTTTGTGACGACTCAGTGAGTATTCGCCGAGCTGCTCCGAGTCAGAGACAATCTTGATCTTGTGGCTCGCGAGTATGTTCTCGCTCGCATCTAAATCCTCACTCTTCAGTCGCTGGATATTAGACTGAGAGCCGTGGAGCGCGGGGGACGGGATCAGGACGATTCGAGTCCCAAGGCGGGCCTCGATCTGATTTACCTCGTGGCGCTTCTCATTCAAAAGGAAGGTCGCTATATCAACTGGAAGTTCCGCAAAGACCGCCTCGGTATTCTCTTTCAACGCTTCCTCCTCCAGAATCCGAAGGAAACTCAATGCCGAAGAAGTGACGTGTCGGATCTGACCCGTACCGTCGCACAATTGACATACGCGGTAATTGGATTCACTGATCGAGCTTCGAAGCCGTTGCCGGGACATCTCCAACAGGCCAAAACGCGAAATGTGCCCCATTTGAATTCGCGCCCGATCACTATGTAGCGCCTCCTCAAGGCGGTTCTCCACAGTTTTCTTGTTTCTGGCGGAGGTCATGTCAATGAGATCAATCACAATCAAACCGCCAAGATCACGAATGCGCATCTGCCTTGCAAGTTCATCGACCGCTTCAAGATTCGTCTGCAGGGCAGTCTCCTCTATATCGGAACCCTTTGTGGCCCTAGCAGAGTTGACATCTACCGAAATGAGCGCCTCGGTGTGGTCAATGACCAATGCGCCTCCCGACGGCAACTTGACTGACCGCGCATAGGCGTTTTCGATCTGATGTTCGATCTGAAAACGCGAGAACAGCGGAGTGGGGTCCTCATAGTGCTTCAATTTTGCGGAGTTGTGAGGCATCACCTGTGTCATAAAACGGGAGGCGCGCTCAAATACCGAGCCCTCATCGATCAGGATCTCCTGGATGTCTCCCCGCAAATGATCGCGCAGGGTTCTGACAATCAGGTTGCTTTCCTGGTAAACCAGAAAAGGCGCCTCTTGACTGCTAGCAGCGTCGGCAATAACTCCCCATAACTGCAAAAGGAAGTCCAGATCCCACTGAAGTTCCTCAGGACTCTTGCCGATCCCAGCCGTACGAGCAATCAACGAATGTTCGGACGGGCATTCCAAACCGGACATGGCTTCTCGAAGATCAGAGCGCTCCTCACCATCGATCCGTCTGGAGATACCGCCGCCTTTTGGGTTGTTGGGCATTAAAACAAGGTAACGGCCGGCGAGACTGATAAAGGTCGTGAGCGCCGCTCCTTTGGTGCCACGTTCATCCTTCTCCACTTGCACCAATAACTCCTGGCCTTCGTCGATGACATCTTTGATTCGGACCTGAGCCATTGGTGTCGACGGCGAGAAATTACGGAAATGGGATCGGCTGATCTCCTTCAGAGGCAGGAATCCCTGTCGCTCCGCGCCATAGTCTACAAACGCGGCTTCAAGACTGGGCTCAACCCGGGTCACCCGGCCTTGGTAGATATTTCCTTTACGCTGGGCGTTACTTGAGGACTCAATATCGAGATCAAGCAACTTCTGACCATCAACAATCGCAACCCGTAATTCCTCGGGGTGGGTTGCATTAAAAAGCATTCTTTTCATTCTGTTTCCCGTATGTGTCGGCCCTGGGTCTAAATGGCACTTCGACCATCTAATCCAGCAGAGACCAACGGATTAATTCTTCCGCCCTGGGGAAATCGCAGGCGCAAGCGATACGGGGTAGACGAACATCAGAAGAGAGAGCGCAGCCATGCATAGAGGCGCTCAGCAGATCAATTTCGATCCATCAGCTTGATCGGGGCATGCCGATATTTGCTTACAACTCCCATACGATGGGAAATGTTCCCTTCGCCTTAAACAGCACGGGGGCCCTGTATGAGGGCAGTCGCGCTGCCGGCAGTCTGCATGATCCCATGCAGACGATATCCTGTTCGCCAGGGTACCCAGACTCCGATCGGGCACCTCCGTATCGGGACGCAAATGCAGGGGCAGTCTTAATGCGCTGGATGCGCTCCTTATTGACTTGGGGTAAGGTTCCCTGGGATTGCACTTTTGCGTCCCGATTCGACTGTCCGGCACCGCTTGCGGCGGCGCGTGACCTTACTGGTCTGCGTTTTTTCCGACAAGGCTACTGCAGTCTACCGAAAAAATTACGGTTTTACAAACATTTATTGACCCAACTTGATCTTTTGGACACAACTGGCAAATCTAAAGTTCGCACCCGAATCATTCTTGATATTGAGTCAGGACAAAGACTGGACAATTTCCTGATTCGTGAGCTCAAGGGTATCCCCAAAAGCCGCATTTACCGAATCATTCGAGATGGCCAGGTTAGGATCAACGGCGGGCGTTCACGCGCAGCTACGAGGCTCGGTTCTGGGGATCGGGTACGGATCCCCCCTTTAAGGCTCGCCGATCCTGACCGGGCAGAAGCAACGTCGACTGATCGCTGGTTCATCCCTGAAATTTTGCACGAGGACAAAGATCTCCTGATCATTGACAAACCCTCGGGTATCGCTGTGCACGGAGGTACCGGGCAAAAGACAAGTGTTATCGAGCAGCTGAGGATCAGCTCGCCTGCCTACCTAGAATTGATACACAGACTTGATAAGGAGACTTCGGGGATCCTGATGCTCGCCAAAACTCGGGAGTCGCTACTGGCAATGCATTCACAGCTTCAAGCCTCCAGTTCCCCTCAAAGAATAAAGAAAGTCTATCAGGCACTTCTGTGCGGACGCTGGCGGGGAAAATCTCGGACCATCAACCAACCACTTGAAACGGTGCGACCCAAAATAGGGGAAAAACGCTCGCGGGTGTCAGAGACCGGACGTTTTGCTCAGAGCACCTTCTCGCCAATAGAGCTTTTCAGGAACTTTTCCCTGCTGGAGATCGCACTTACCACAGGACGTCTGCATCAGATCCGGGCACACGCGAGCGCAGAGGGAATGCCAGTGGCGGGAGACAAGATCTATGGAGAAAAGGAGCAAAACAAAGCCCTACGGCGAATCGGACTAACTCGACAGTTTTTGCACGCTTCTCAGGTATCTTTCCTTCACCCGACCACAAGGAAAGCCATCAGCGTCCGGTCTCCGCTTCCAGTATCGCTTCGGTCGATACTGGCTCAGCTTCGCGAAGAGGTCTAAGGTGGAGACCGACAGAACCGTGCAGAGACATCTCGTCTGCCGATCTGATGATCTCAATGTTGGAGGGACCGGTTGGCGGTTCGAAGTGCAAAAAGATGGCGAGAAGCAACCGGCATTTGCAGTACGCTCTACTGCCGGAGTCTCAGCATTCTTGAATAGATGCGGCCATCGCGATCTGGAATTGGATTGGTCGCCCGGAGAGTTTTTTGATTTAGATGCTCGTCTGCTGATCTGTGCCACCCATGGCGCGCTCTATGATCCGCAAACGGGTGCCTGCAAAGGGGGTCCATGCAACGGGGTAGGACTGCACCCTCTTTCCGTTACAGAGGAGGGCGGCCTGGTTTATCTAACTGACGTGAACTACAGTGTGGTCTCGAACGAGACTGCTTGAGCTGGAAAAAGTTGATCAGATGGCAGAGTCGAAAACTTCATCAGTTGAATCCGGAGAGTCAGAAATGAGATCGGAGAACCCTTCAGAGCTGGAACGACTCGTTGAGATCCTGACCCGGGAACTTCGGAAAGATCGCAGTCGCCGTCGCTGGTTTAGGGTCTGGGTATTTGTTTCTGTATTCGTGATCGCCGGCAGCAGTCTGACGTGGTTCCTGATGGAGCCCGAACATCAGCCGTTAACCTACACAGCGGTGATCGAGATCTCAGGCCTGATTGGTCTAGACCAGGAAAACATGGCGCAGGACCTCACATCCAGTTTTGAGGATGCGTTCAGCGCTGAGGGAGCAGCAGGCGTGGTCGCCCTCATCAATAGTCCCGGGGGCAGTCCTGTCCAATCAGGTCAGGTTTACCGTGCGCTCCGTGGACTGAAACAGGAGTATCCCAAGATTCCCCTGATTGCCGTAATCTCTGATATCGGCGCATCAGGTGCTTACTATATTGCTGCCGCCGCGGATGAAATCTATGTCGATCCGGCAAGCATTGTTGGATCCATTGGTGTCGTATCTAGGGGGTTCGGGTTTGTTGAGACCCTAAATAAACTTGGCGTCGAACGGCGCCTGATCACAGCGGGCGAACGAAAAGCCATGCTTGACCCTTTCTCTCCAGCGGACCCTCACGAAGAAAAAATACTTCAAGAGATTCTTGACGATATCCATTCCCAATTTATTTACGCAGTCCAGCAAGGCAGGGGCGCCCGGCTGAAAGAGGATCCTGATGTGTTTTCCGGACGTGTCTGGAGCGGCCGGGAGGCCGTTCACCTGGGATTGGCCGACGGCACAGCGTCGCTGACCGAAGTCGCTGAAGGCATCTTAAATGCACCCATCATTATTGATTTCTCGGTGCAGCGAGACTGGCGGTCAGCCGTCTTTGAGCAGCTCGGTGTCAGTCTCGCGGAAGCTCTGGGCCTTTCAGGTCTGCAGGTGCATTGAGTGGTCCGAGTCTAAAACATCAACCCCTTCCGCGTTCAGCATCTCAACAAGAGAGATTAGAGGCAAGCCTATCAGAGCGCTGGGATCAGGTCCGCTCAATTCCTTCAACAAAGCAATGCCAAGACTTTCGGCCCGGAGGCTTCCGCAGCAACCGTAAGGCTCATCGAGATCCAGATATTCCTCGATCTGCCGCAAAGAGAGTGTTCGGTAGATCACACGATAGCTAACCACATCTTGCTGAATGATCCCGGTAGCAGCGTTCGCCAGGGCCAGGCCGGTATAGAGATGCATTTCGCGGCCCGACGACAAGGTGAGTTGTCGAATCGCGTCTGCACGATCACGGGGTTTACCGAGAACCTCGTTTCCAAGGACAGCAACCTGGTCAGAGCCGATAACCAGCCCCTTTTGGATTGTTGCCGCGATCGCTTGGGCTTTTGCTATTGATAGCCGTAACGCCAGAGCGCGCCCATCCTCTCCGGGATTGGCGGTCTCATCGACACCTGGGGCAGCTACGCTAAATTCGATTCCCAGCCTTTTGAGTAGTTTCTTGCGAAACGGCGAAGTGGAGGCGAGAGTGAGGGGAGGGATAGGTCGATTTTTTGACATGAAAACATCAAAACCACTACAATTACCGGGCTGCGATTGAAGCGCTCGGCTTCTAACCACCCCTTTTATTAAACTGCGTTTCGGCTATTTTAAGCCGAATAGGCACTTTTTCGAACTCGCGAGGACAGACATGGCCGTACAGCAAAATAGAAAGACTCCTTCGAAGCGCGGAATGCGCCGTTCTCACGACGGTCTTGATAAGGCAACTTTGTCAACTGATCCAGTAACAGGCGAGTTGCACCGACGACACCATGTGACCGCTGACGGCTACTATCGGGGCCGGAAAGTAATCCAGGAACGGGAATCGGAAGCCTAAGCAATTTCTGCTAACCCCCCCCGAGGGGTTTTCGCCTGGAAAGCGTGACTCCTTCCAAAGACCGATTGACGCTCTCCATCGATATGATGGGTGGGGACCGCGGTTTGCAGGTGACTGCCACTGGGGTTGCGATTGCACTGAAGCGCCATCCCGACCTGCACTGCGTTCTGGTTGGAGACGAAAAACGCACCCTCGCAGCACTCGATCCGTCCGTGGATTTGCATCGAATTGAGATCGTGCACACGTCCGAGTCCGTGGATATGCACGAATCTCCCGCCTCGGCGCTTCGATTCAAGAAAGACTCTTCCATGCGCGTTGCGCTGAACCTCCTCGGATCTGGGAAGGTCGACGCTTGTGTCAGTGCTGGCAACACTGGAGCTCTGGTTGCCACGGCACGTTTCGTCTTGAAGACTCTTTCAAATATCGACCGGCCGGCAATTATCTCGACACTGCCACGAACCCGGGGCCATCTGCATATGCTTGATCTCGGGGCAAACATCGACAGCCCCGCTGAGATTCTCATGCAGTTTGCGCTAATGGGGGAAAGCATGGTCAGAACCATCGAAGGAACTGAACGCCCCAGCGTAGGACTGTTAAATGTCGGAAGCGAAGAAATCAAAGGCAGCGAAATCATTAAATCAGCCAACGAGCTTTTAAAGGCGAGCGCGCTCAATTACGTGGGCTACGTTGAGGGCGATGATATCTTTAACGGCACTGTCCAATTGATCGTGACCGATGGTTTCGCAGGAAACGTGGCACTTAAAACGAGTGAGGGCTTAGCGCAGATGCTGACTCAAGTTATCCGCGAGGAATTCGGGCGGAATCTGCTGACGCGCCTCTCCGCGCTGATCGCTGCGCCGGTTCTCAAGGCGTTCAAAAACCGCTTCGATCATCGTACCTACAACGGCGCGGTTTTGCTGGGGCTGAACGGAACCGTCGTCAAGAGTCATGGCAATGTGGATGGCGTCGCGTTCTCCCACGCCATCCACACCGCGCGGCTGGCGGCTAAAAAAGATCTCGTCGGTCATATCAGGCATGACCTGGAAGTATCTCTTACGGCGATGACGCAAGCCGAGATCTCATGACGCTCTCCGCCCGCATCACCGGATCGGGATCTTATCTCCCCGCCAAAGTTCTCACCAACAAGGACCTCGAGGGGATTGTCGATACTACCGAGGACTGGATTTACTCAAGAAGTGGTATTCGTCAGAGACATATAGCAGCCGAAGGAGAATTCACTTCGGACCTGGCTCTTGCCGCATCCCGAGAGGCACTTCAAAGTGCGGGGCGCGCTCCCTCGGACGTCGATCTGATAGTCGTGGCGACCACCACGGCAGACCAAGTCTTCCCAAGTACCGCCTGCCTGCTGCAGCAGAGATTAGGCATCCATGGATGCCCCGCGTTTGATGTCCAGGCAGTATGCGCCGGATTTCTTTACGCGCTCGATGTGGTCTACCGATATGTTGCGACAGGGGCCAGTCGATGTGCGCTGGTTGTAGGGGCCGAGACATTCTCCCGGATACTGAATTGGGAAGACAGGACCACGTGTGTTCTTTTTGGTGATGGTGCCGGCGCCATGGTAGTCGAAGCATCGGAATCACCAGGAATTCTCTCCAGCCATATTCATGCAGATGGCGCTTTTAAAGACTTACTCTGCGTACCTGTGGGTGTATCGACCGCCTATCAAGAGGTGCTGGGTGGACGCGCCTATACCGAGATGCAGGGTAAAGAGGTATTCCGGTGGGCAGTCTCAACGCTTGGGGATGCAGTAATAGAAATTCTCGAAGCAAACGGAATAGAGAAAGGGGAGATTGACTGGCTGGTGCCACACCAGGCCAATATCCGAATTATTAAAGCCATCGCCAAACGACTGGACCTCAGCATGGACCAGGTGGTGGTTACGATCGACCAGCATGGAAATACCTCTGCTGCCTCTGTCCCTCTGGCCTTTGATTCCGCGGTGAAGGATGGACGGATTCGATCCGGTGACAAAGTGGTCTTCGAAGCCTTCGGTGGGGGATTCACCTGGGGTAGTATGTTGGTAGAAATATAGGGTTCAAGGAACAAAACTATGTCTCAGATCTGTCTCGTCACAGGCGCAAGCCGCGGCATCGGCAATGCAATTGCTATTGAACTGGCAACGAAAGGGTACACAGTAATCGGCACAGGGACATCAATAGCCAGCGCGGAGAAGGTAACCAACGACTTGAGGACCGCCGGAGCTGAGGGCCGGGGTGCCGTACTGGACGTTAACGACCCAGAGCAAGTTGAATCTGTCATCAAAGACATAACCGATGAGTTCGGTCCGATTAGCGTCCTGGTCAACAATGCGGGCGTGACTGAAGACAACCTGTTGATGCGAATGAAGCCATCACAGTGGCAACGAACTCTTAACACGAATCTCGCGTCCGTCTTTTCTCTAACAAAGCTCTGCCTTAAAGGCATGACTAGGGCGCGGTATGGCAGGATTATCAACCTGTCCTCTGTGGTTGGCGCCACAGGTAATGCCGGCCAAACCAACTACGCAGCCAGCAAAGCGGGTCTGATCGGATTTACGAAATCTCTCGCGCTGGAGATCGCTTCACGGGGTATTACGGTGAACGCGGTTGCGCCGGGGTTTATAGATACCGACATGACTTCGGCACTTGGGGAAGACCAGCGCACCAAATTACTGGGAGCCATTCCTCTTGCGCGATTAGGCAGAGCAGACGATATTTCAAAGGCTGTCGCATTTCTCGTCTCCGATGATGCATCATACATCACCGGTCAGGTCCTGCATGTTAACGGCGGAATGCACATGTCTTCTTGAAAAAAGTGCTCTATCTCTTTGTTTTTGAGCACCTTATTCAGAAGTCGATTTGAGGCCTAGCGTGGCTTGTCGCAGGGCGCAAGCACCTGATTTATTGGACTTAAAGGACCTAATACGGTTTAATCCCGCTTCCAGTAAGGGGGCTTATAATTCGCTCACCAGCCGGGATCAATCAATTTAACCGGCGCAAGTAGTCCAAATCCCAGGAGGCTAGAAAGCTCATGAGCAGTGTTGAAGATCGCGTCAAAAAAATCGTCGTTGAACAACTTGGCGTAAGCGAGGATCAGGTAACTCCCGACGCATCATTTGTAGATGATTTAGGCGCTGATTCCCTGGATACGGTGGAGCTTGTAATGGCGCTTGAGGAGGAGTTCGATGCCGAGATCCCGGATGATGAAGCAGAGAAAATAACCACTGTAAAGCAGGCAGTTGAATTCATTCAGGCCAATGCCAGCGGCTGAAATCCCTGAAGGCAACATAAAATAGAATGAAAAAAA
>DLPX01000066.1:0-14581 GCA_002477475.1 Proteobacteria bacterium UBA7447 | reverse complement strand
GCAAAAAGAGCGTGGAGTAGCGGTCAAGATGCATAACCTCAGACAGGTTGTTGTCACCGGCGTGGGATGTATTTCCCCCTTAGGACCTGATGTGAAAACCACGTGGGAGGGCCTTCTCGCGGGTCGTAGCGGAATCTCGCCAATCAGTCGTTTTAATCCTGATGGTCTGAGCTGCCAGATCGCAGGGCAGGCAGATAACTTTGACCCAGAGAGTCGGCTTGCCGCCAAGGAAGCCCGACGGATGGATCGCTTTATTCAGTTGGGTCTTTGCGCGGGCTTGGAAGCATTCGACGATAGCGGCCTTGATCTTGATCACACAGATCGAACTCAGGTGGGGGTGTTGATCGGGGCGGGAATCGGCGGTCTTGAGACGATCGAAACCACGACTCACCTGTTGTCGGAGAAAGGTGCTCGGAAAGTCTCTCCGTTCTATATCCCAAGCAGCATCATCAATATGGTGTCCGGAAATCTTTCAATCATGCTCGGGTTGCAAGGCCCAAATCTCGCAGTTGTGACTGCCTGCACAACAGGGACTCACGCAATAGGCGAAGCGGCCCGCATGATCGCTCTTGGAGATGCGGAAGTAATGATCGCCGGCGGTACAGAAGCGGCGATTACCCCGACCTCCATGGCAGGTTTTGCCGCCGCGAAAGCATTAAGTCGGCGCAACGATTCCCCTCAGACAGCGAGCCGTCCGTGGGACCAGGGAAGGGACGGTTTTGTCATGGGAGAGGGGGCTGGAACATTGGTCCTGGAATCTGCTGAGCACGCAAGAGCCCGAGGGGCACGAATTTATGCAGAACTCGCGGGATACGGTATGAGTGGGGATGCGCATCACATGACTCAACCAGCAGCAGGAGGGGAGGGAGCCGCACGCTGTATGAAGAACGCGCTGAATAGCGCGGGCTTGAGCCCTACCGCGGTCGGCTACATCAACGCCCATGGGACATCGACTCCTCTGGGCGACCTTGCGGAGACCCTTGCGATTAAGTCGGTATTTGAATCCCACGCCAGTAACCTACTGGTGAGCTCGAACAAGTCGATGATCGGGCACCTCCTCGGAGCGGCTGGAGGGGTAGAAGCGGTTGCCTCAGTGCTGAGTCTTTATCATCAGAGCATTCCCCCGACCATTAACCTTGATGAACCTGACCCTGAATGTGACCTCGACTACGTCCCTCATGAGGCGCTAAATACCGCTGTGAACACCGTGGTGTCGAACTCTTTCGGCTTTGGGGGCACAAACGGGACCTTGGTGTTCTCTCGATACTAGTCTTCAATCCCATCGATCCAACGCGACATGCCGATCGTTAAGATTAGGGGTCATCGAGGACGATGGTATCTGTGGAGTTTTGCGAGTCTTTTCGCAGCAGTGGCGCTAAGTCTCGTTGGTGTCTCGCTGCTTTTTCTTTATCAGACCATTCGTACGCCAATAAACCAAAATGAGCAGTTTCTGATCATCACACCTGGCACCGGGACACACTCTTTAGCGACGCAGTTGGTTTCGGAGGGGTTGGCTGGATCCCGCTGGCCCGTGCTTGCTTGGGCAGTGCTCAGTGGAACCTCTGGAACATTCAAGTCAGGGGAGTTCCTGATTCCTCAACAAACCAGCCCTGCACAGATTCTGGGGAAGATAAGCAGGGGAGATGTTCATCAAAGAAAACTGACTATTGTCGAGGGCCTGAGATTTTCCCAACTGAGGGATCGGCTAGAAAAAGAGAAAAATCTGACCGGCACTCTGGCGAACCTTTCCCAATCTGACCTGGCAGATCACTTATCCTTGGACGCCCCCAGTGTTGAAGGGGCATTCTTCCCGTCGACGTATTTCTTTCTGCGGAGGGACAGTGACCTTAATGTACTTAGCCGTGCAGCAACGAAGATGCGAGAAGAGCTCTCCAGCGCCTGGGACGCACGCGCTGCTGACCTCCTCTTGAAGGATCCCTATGAAGCACTCATTCTTGCGTCAATTATCCAAAAAGAAGCGATGCTTGAATCTGAGATGCCTCGAATCAGCGGCGTATTCCACAACCGGCTCCGTTTGAAAATGCGGCTCCAGACGGACCCTACGGTGATATTCGGACTAGGCCCGAGCTTCAAAGGGCCGCTAAAGAGAAGTCATCTCAAGAAAGATACGCCGTACAATACCTATACCCGCAATGGCTTGCCGCCTGGCCCCATTTCTCTACCCGGACGGGCAGCGCTTTTGGCGGCAGTGAACCCCCTAGAGACCGAGGACCTTTATTTCATGGCAAAGGGTGACGGCTCACACGAGTTTTCTAGAACACTTGAGGAGCACAACCGTGCCGTCAAAAAATATCGTCGGTGAAAATCGATCAAACGGATTATGAGAGGTCGGTTCATCACCTTCGAGGGAGGCGACGGCGCGGGAAAGACGACTCAGATTGAACTTCTTTCGCAGGCATTATCGCGAGCCGGGCAAGATCCTTTGGTTACCCGCGAGCCTGGGGGCACGAAACTTGCCGAGGAGATCAGGAATTGGGTACTGCATGATGCGAGTTCGATAGATGCTGAAACAGAAGTCTTGCTGATGTTTGCCGCTCGATCGCACCATACCAAGAAAGTTATTGAGCCGGCTCTGACGTCAGGCCGTTGGGTCCTTTGCGACCGCTACACAGACGCCAGTTATGCCTATCAGGGTGGGGGGAGAGGCCTGCCGAATTCCCTGATTGCCTCGCTTGAGAAAATCGCAACTGGAGGTCTCAAACCGGACCTGACCATTCTGCTTGACCTCGGGATTGATGCCGGCGTTCGGCGAACAGGGGGGCGCGGTACCAGCCATGACCGTTTCGAGTCTGAGGAGTCTGCATTTAAGGAGCGGGTACGAGCCGCCTATCATCATATCGCTGAGGCAAATGGAGATCGGGTGGTCAACCTCGATGCCAGCCAGGCGGTTGGCGAACTCTATAACCATATAAAAATACTGCTGAGCGAACGATTCGGAGTTTTGATTGATTGACTCAGCGGACCTTCCCTGGCTCATCCCCACGAGAGAAAAGCTTCTGGGCAGTGCGCACAGGCATCATGGCCTGTTGGTTTCCGGGCCACCTGCAATCGGCAAGTATCTCCTGGGTCTCGACCTGGCCACACTGATGCTTTGCAAACAGTCGCGGGAAGGTGGCCCCTGCGGTTCGTGCCAATCGTGCCATCTGGTCTCAAACAGCGCGCATCCTGACCTTCATCTTTTAATGCCGGAAGTACTGGCCGAAGACTGTCATCCCGCCTTACTCGGCCACGCGCAACGTTATCTTGATCCAGGCCAACCCGGTCAGAGACGCAAACGGAGCAACGTTATCAGTGTGGACAGTGCTCGGCTTCTGTCCGACTCGCTATTGGAAACGAGTTGCCTCGGAGGCAGAAAAATCGCGCTAGTCCTGGCAGCAGATACGCTGAATCGCAATGCCGCGAACGCTATGCTGAAAGTGCTCGAAGAGCCAGCAGGGGAGACTCTATTCATTCTTGTGACGAGCTTCCCCTATCGACTGCCCGCAACCATTCACAGCCGCTGCATTCGAATTGATTGCCCCGCGCCTATCCTTGATGATGCTTTAGCCTGGCTTCGTGGGCGACACGAAGCAGATAACGAAGATCTCTCAACTCTGCTGGTTTCTGGCTTAGGACCGATTACCATAGATGAACTCCTTTCAAACCGGGGCATGGCGGCCATCAGTACTCTGATAGCCTACTGTATGGGAAAGAACCAAAAGACGCCAGATAGCCTGACCTTGGCGAGAATGTGTGGAGAAGTTGGGATAGACCGAGCTCTGCGCATATTACAGAACCTCACACTGCAAGCCGTTCGCGAGTGTGTAAGGGAAGGGGTTACGCCCGCGGCAAGGGGGCTTTTCCGTGACCGCGGGTTCTCCATTCGCGCGTTTCAAAGACTCGGATCAGCGAGGGAGAGCGTGGGTTCTGCGGTTGACGAACAACTTGCTCTCGAGGATATTTGCGCGTGGGTGTGCGAAGAACACGCTCGGGTATCAAATTTTACTAATGGTGGATCAAAATGACCGAAACTAACTCTCCAAAAAAAGCACGGCCTCGTGTCTTGTCGGTCTCTATCAATGACTTGCGGACCCTTAGGGCTGCTTTTATGCCGTTCTTAAGAAGTGCCGGCCTATTTGTTCCCACTCACAACGAATATCGGATGGGTGATGAAGTATTTCTTGTTGTTAAACTGTTAGGAGAGGAGCAGTATGCGCTTGCCGCGACCGTCGTCTGGATGACGCCTGCAGGCGCTCAAAGCAGCCGGACCAGGGGTGTTGGCGTTCAGTTCAAAGGTCAGGACGGAGCGAAGTTGAAGGGCCGGATCGAAGAGTTGGTGGTTGGAGCAACTCAACAATCGGCCGCTACCCACACCCTTTGACGCCTCGTTAACTCAACAGGAAGAACTGCCATGCTGGTCGACTCTCATTGCCATGTTGACTTTCCGGAATTCGGTGAAGACCTCTCAGGGGTCCTTGACCGCGCATTTTCGGCTGATGTCGGTCATCTGCTTTGCGTCTGTGTAAATCTTGCGGATTTTCACCGGGTTCTTGCCATTGCGAACCGCTCCAAACACATTTCAGCAAGCGTCGGCGTTCACCCTAACACTCAGCTGGAGCCGAACGACGAGCCCTTGCAGGAGCAACTGGAGATACTTGCCTCAGACCGGAAGGTCGTAGCGATCGGCGAGACCGGCCTCGACTTCTATCGGGACGACTGTGACCCACGCACGCAAAAGGAACGGTTCTCTCGACATATTGGGGCCGCTCGGCAGACTAAAAAGCCGCTTATCATCCATACACGCAATGCCGCGAAAGAGACTCTGGAGCTCATGCAAGCAGAGCAGGCCTCTAAAGCCGGCGGCGTGATGCACTGTTTCGCAGAGGATTGGGCGACAGCCAAGGGCGCGTTGGATCTTGGTTTCTATATCTCTTTTTCAGGGATCGTGACGTTCAAGAACGCTCAGGATCTTCGTGAGGTGGCTCAGAAAGTTCCTCTCGACAGACTCCTGGTGGAGACGGATGCCCCATATCTCGCACCGGTGCCGTTCAGAGGGAAGCGTAATGAACCGGCCTTCGTAAAGCACACAGCAGAGTGCTTGGCTGATCTGCGTGGATTGGAGTTGTCAGAGCTGGCAGCGCTGACGACAGAGAACTTTTTCCGTCTTTTCAACAGGGCCGAGAAATAGTCTGATTCCCCGGATTGTTGGTGGTTCTGGGCAGGATTACGTATAATGTATATTATGTTAAGTCTACGTCGGGCCGGCGGCCAGCGCATCTCGGAGTGAGATTGACCCTATCGCCCCGCTCAGCGACAATTCCCTAAGTAGCGGGCGGCAGAAGCCCGTCGATAGGCTCTTTCTAGGGGCCTTTTAACTATAACGGCCGAGGAACTTGATACCGACATGTCACAAAAGGAAATTGACGCAGCCAGTGCTGGAGCTGATGAAGCCCCAACCTCCACAACCGCTAAGGCCAGCTCTTCGCCGAAGACAGGTTCCCGTAAACCCGCGACCATCGGGTCCTCCATCGTGATTCATGGGGACGTCACGGGAGAGGAAGACCTCGTCGTAGATGGTTCAATTGAAGGAACGGTCAACTTCAAAGACAACAACCTGGTTGTTAGCGAGAACGGCCGGGTAACCGCCAACATCAACGCCCGGATCATTCGTGTCGACGGCCAAGTAAACGGCGAGCTTTATGGCAGCGAGCAGGTGATTATTAGCCCTTCGGGGAAGGTCAAAGGCGATATCCGCGCCCCGCGTGTTGTCTTGGAAGATGGCTGCAGCTTTAAAGGTTCCGTTGATATGGACACCGAGAATGCGACCGTTGGGGATAGAGCGAAGACGCCTCGCCTTCGTCCGGCGACCGCGCGTCCAGTGAGACCCGGAAGAGACACTCCTGAAACGGGATCGCTCCGAAACTAAAAAACCGCGGCGTTGGCCACGGTTTACCTTTCTAAAAAGGGCGGCCCTACGTGGCTGCCCTTTTCTATTACCGAGTTCAGAGAACGATTTCGCCTTTCTCCTGTGGCTCTAAATTGACGACGACCGCGTTTCTAAGTACGAATACTGGTTCCGGAACGAATTGGGGCCGAGGCAACCCTGCGGTCGATTCCCCTAACCTGATGTTTCCTCCCTCGCGATCTGAGCTCGGCCTTTTCTCCAG
Organism: Proteobacteria bacterium UBA7447; assembly: GCA_002477475.1. Classification (GTDB taxonomy): domain Bacteria; phylum Pseudomonadota; class Gammaproteobacteria; order Arenicellales; family UBA868; genus UBA868. The sequence goes on along the minus strand of DLPX01000066.1, from coordinate 8,414 downwards.
CGTGCACCAAGCCCGGAAAACTGACGCTTTCGGATCCAAAGGCTCTGATAGGCCCCGTGATGAGTTCAGGGTTTTCGTAAATCATCTCGTCCGATAAGGGAACAAACACCATTTTGCGCATGGACAACACTCTTCGCTTGCTTAGGTGGATCCATGTTAGGTGCTCCGAGGGGTATTCGGCAGGAGAACCTATGACAAAAGAATGGCAAGTTCCTGCTTCTTTGACTGCACTCAAGACATTCCCCTACTATATTCGTCTTAGAACCGACCGATCTTGAGATTCTAAATGGCTACTGTTATTGCGATCGTTGAGGACGATACCGATCAACGTGAAAACTATTGTGACGTGCTGACGGCTCACGGCTACGAAGTTCGTGCTTTCCCTGATCGGCCCAGCGCTGAAGCTGCGTTCGACCGCGAACTGCCTGATCTCGCGCTCCTTGACATTATGTTGGGTGAGGACATGGACGGCGGCTTTGATCTGTGCATGCAGTTGCGAAATCTTAGCCCCACCCTGCCGATAATCTTTTTGACCGCTCGTGACAGCGATGCCGACCGAATCTCATCCCAGAGGATGACCGCATGGGATTACATCACCAAACCGGTCAGCCTGGAGTTTTTGGTCGCACGTGTACACGCCCTGCTCCGAATCTCCGAACAACTCCAGACCACGCCCACCCCCGAAAGCACCGTGGCAGTGGGTTCATTGGAAATCAACGAGAAGAGCATGTTGATTCACTGGAAACGTGAGCCGGTCAATTTAACCCTAACTGAGTTCTGGATCATCGAATCCCTCACCCGAAATCCAGGCCATGTTCGCACCTATGATGCGCTAAGTGATGTGACACGCCAAGGCCTGGTCGAGCGCAACACGATCAACGGATACATCCGGCGCATCCGAAACAAGTTCAGAGCCCTTGATCCGACTTTTGATCGAATCCAGACCGTTCATGGAACCGGCTACAAGTGGGAGCCCGACTACGAGTGAACTCCCTCGTTGGTCCTCGATCTATATCGTCTTCCCGCGGAAGAACTGGACCGGGAAATCTCCGAATTCGTAAAGGGCTCAAGATTCGGACCAAGCTTCTCCTGCTTGTCGGCCTGCTCCTCGTTATCCCCTGGATGGGCTATGAATCTGTCCGAGAGATGGAGAAGTTCCTTCTTGAGGGGCAAGAGCAGGCATTGGAGCTCACGACCCAAGGTATCTCTAGCATCCTTGGCAATAGAACGGATCTTTTCGATGCGGAAATAGGGGTCCCTGAGTTGATCGGTCGCCCCTTGATGAGTCTGTTGTCTGAGATCACGGAGCCTTTGGCAATCGACGCGCCTCCGGAGATCTGGGCTTCTGCTCTCGGCCCCCTCACACATTTCTCGGGATCTGGCCTTTTCGAATGCGGGCCAGGCTATAGGCCGGATTCACTCATCGTGCGTCACGGACTCGCTCTGAACCAGGATGCAGTTTTTTCTTTTTTTGAAATCGAAGATGACGTAACGGTCTTTCGTGACCCTGCCCTCCTCTCGCTCGACACCAATGACCAGGTCCGAATAACGATTCAGCGCAACAATGGTGAAATCCTGCGTTATCTGTTGACCGCCCAAGAACCGGGTCGATTCAGCGTTTATCTCATGCGTGACAACTGGAGAGATGTCGTCGATGGTGAAGCGCTGCGAGATATCTCAGGATCCATTGAGCCGCTGGACGGGGGTTACGCGGCGAAAATCCGGATCCCTCGGGCTCTGCTCGGGTTAGGTGCTCGACTCAAGTTCGAGATTGTGGATGTTGACGATCCGGATGGGCGCACCGTTGCTCAGATTGTCAGTACCGAGCCGGATCCTGGATCCTATGAGTTTGGCAGCGTTCGACTGGTAACGCCAGAACTGGCGAAGTTGATCCAGCCGCTCTACATCTCAGAGGCCAACATAACGGTTTGGGATCAGTCTTACCTTGTTCGGGCTCAGATCGGCGCCATCATCCCCCCGGCAAGAGAAGCGTTTGGGCTTGAGCAAGATCAGGCGGCCTCGGTCTTTCAGGGCATTCAAGAGAGGATTATCCAGTTCTTTGACTGGATCCTAAGGAGCCCAACTCGCGGACTCGCAGACATGCCTGACGATTCCAGCACAGAAGATCAGCGGATCCTCGCTCGCGTTCTTTCAGAAGGTGAGTCCAGTACCGAAAGGCGCCGCTACGGAGAGGCTAAACTTATTGTTACGGCTGCGCCAATTTGGGCCCAGGGCGAAATTCAAGGCGTCGTGCTAGTAAAGCAAAGTGCAAACAAACTTCTCGCCCTGCAATACAGCACGCTACAGCGCTTCACCCTACTGTTCCTGGCCGTCTTCCTTTTCCTGGCCTTTGCGATCTTAATCTTCTCGACCCGGCTCACCTATCGTGTCCGACGCCTTCAAAGAGAAACCGAACAGGCGACCTCTTCCGAGGGAAGACTCCTTAAAGACCGCATCCGCGCCGGGGCGCGTTCCTCCGACGAATTGGGCAGCTTGACCCGCAGTATCTCTTCCATGTTGCATAACCTGGGCCAATACACCCGATATCTTGAGAGGCTTCCCGACACGCTGGCCCATGAACTTCACAACCCACTCAATGTTGTGAATTCCTCGCTCGAGAATCTCCAGTACAACCACGCGGAACTGTCGGAAGACAAACATCTGACGCGGGCCCGAAATGGGATCGGGCGACTTCGGTCAATCATCACGAGCCTCACAGAAGCCGCAAGCCTCAAAGAAGCACTCAGTCAGGAACAAGAACAGCTGGTGCAGTTCGACCTCTGTTCGCTGCTACAAAACTGTGTGGACGGTTACCAAGCGGCTAATCCGGGTCACCGGATCGTGGCAACCTTGGTGCCGACCGTCGCATCGATGCATGGGGTTCCTGATCGTGTCGCCCAACTGCTGGACAAATTGATTGACAACGCAATCGCATTCGGCACCCCCAATGGACTCATTGTGGTCAATCTTAGGATTGTCGACAACGATTTTGAGATCAAGGTATCAAACGACGGCCCTGCTTTGCCCTCGGAGATCGCCGACAGCCTTTTCGACCCAATGGTGTCAAGCGCCCGGGACGCCCGAAAAACGCATCTGGGTCTTGGCCTGTATATCGTGCGGCTGGTGGCTGAGTTTCATAAAGGAGCCGTGTCTGCGCGCAACCGACCTGGAGGCTCGGGAGTTGAAGTTCTAGTCTCACTGCCTAAGGCCCTTTCGGGCTAACGCGATCGCACTTGACGGACAGTTCGTCTGGCTTAAAGTCCTTTGACGATATCGGCGATCTCCGGCTTACCGGTCTCCACCTCGTCAACTGTGAGCCCCTGAAGCTCGTGAGGGAACACCAGCCACTGATCCGTCTCATGAATATAAAAGTTCGGAACCCGGCCCGTTTCACTCTTGGTGGGTTTGTACCAGACCGTCGCGACTCGCAGATCCTCCGGAAGATTAAGCCGGCAGCGCGACTTGAGCTCATCGATGATCGCTTCAATACTTCTACCCGAGTCCAGTACGTCATCGACAATCAGCAGCTTATTCTCGCGGTTTAACTTTCTAATAAGATAACCAAGGCCATGCACCTGAACGCCATCTGCCGTATCGGCAATACCGCGGTAATACGAGGTCCGGATCGCGACGTGGTCAGTCACGATACCCGCATAATCCAGTAACTCCTGGACGGCAATGCCAACCGGGGTTCCGCCCCGCCACACCCCCACAATAAAATCTGGACGAAACTCCGTCTCGATAATTTGCCTGCCCAACAGGAAAGAATCCCGCAAAAGCTCGCTTGCCGAGATATATGTTTTCTCCACCATGGATTTTAAGTTCCGTCTTTGAGCTTAACGTCTATCGTCGTTAACCGATGGCAGGGGCAGAGGAACGACCCCATTTACCGTCCGTTCAGCATCTTTAGTCTCCTCAATCGAGGCCGTCTGCGCTTCACTGTCGGATGAAATCTGTTCTTCACTCTCAGCCTCCACTATTTCATTAACGGACTCTGTCTCAGCACCAACCTCGATCGTTTGGATAGATTGTTCGCTACTGACAGCGTCGGAAGATTCAATCGTCTTGGGCACGATTACCGAGGCTCCGTCCGATTCCGAATCTGGGTCAATTGTAACCTCGTCTGACGCTTCCTCCTTCCGGGTGGGACTCGACCCAGAAGAACCATCCTCTGTGGGCTGCGCAACTATCGGCTCTTCCTCAGCCGGCTCTTCCTGGTCACCCGCCCCCTCTTCTCCATTTTTTGACTCTACGACAGCCTCATTATTGACTTCGTCTTCGGGCGTCGCTTTCTCAGGTTCAGGCACAACAAGTGGCGGGGCTACGATCCAACCGGGATCCTCAGAGTACGCCTCAGCGGCCACGTAGTACATGGTCTGAACCGGCAACGTTTTTTGCGGATATTGCTCCTTGAACTTTCCCACGCCATGACGGGCGATTCCATACGTCAGCGCGATCCGGCAACGATCACAGGTGGCGCCTTTGTATCCCACCCTTTTTTGACCGTTGACCCAGACATTTAACTTCCCTTTATCGCGACTCCATACGCCCTCGACGATCACATCGTGCCACTCACCGCGTAAATCCCGTTCATTTATGACAGAAAAATACCGGGATTCATCGTCAAACTGGCTTCCAATCCATAGGGCACCCGTACTGCCAATCTCAAACGCCCAGGCGGATTCTCCCGTCCCATGGTCAACGAACTGGCCGTGCCGGTTCCTCACCGGGTAAGCGGTCACAAAGTCTTGGGGAAAGAAAACCTGCCAGCGATACCAGTGCGAATCGCCAGAGCCCCGGGGTACGATCGCTTGTCCAAGTTCGGCTCGCTCAACACCTCTTTCGCAATCATGAAATGGGGGGCTCGAAATACACTGCCCGGGCCGCGCCTCAAAGCGCTGAACCACGGCGACTGGTGCCAACCCCGTCGGATCGTTGACTTCTTTGAGGGCCCACTCCGCGGCGGTAAAAAAGGGAACAAACATCGGCCCAGCGAAACCTGACGTATGAGCGCCAATACCAAACGCCACCAGCAGGCCAAGAATTACTCTACGTATCATCCAGCCGCCTCTAGTTTGACCACCGCGTCGTCGCTCAATGCTGCCTCGCCGATACAGGCGGCCAGACGTTCGACCTCTAGGCCCAGTGCTCTTGACTTTGCAACCGGCGGCACAATCGATCTGATCGCCTCTAACGTTTTCCTCAATCTGGGTGGCGCCAGTCTGTCTGTCACATATAGGGCCTGACTCGCTGTAACGCCAAGATAAGCGAGAACGGCATCCAACGCCCGACTTGCCGTTGTATATTGGTTAAAAGACCAGAAAGTCGGCACACCGACATCGTTCTGACCAAATCCTCCGCCCTCTGATCCTGGCAATAAAGTTGGCTGCGCAGCCCTTCTAGCTTCCTCCTGATACGCGACCGCAGCCATCCCTGCCACGCCGATATACCCATCGTCATGCCCAAGTAGCTGGTCAGGAAGATGTGAGACCTTACTGTCGAGGAGTTTAGTGATTTGTCGATCCCCCAGAGTCGCAAGGTCTGCCCAGCAGGCGGTTGCGCTATCGATTGCGGGGTATGCGAGGCCATTATGATAGCCCCCGGTCGAGAATACCCTGCCCAACGGATTTTCTTCGTCAGGCAAGACATAAACAGGGTTGTCGGTAATGCTGACAAGCGATGAAGATGCTACGGCCTCAAGTCGACTGACGGCGTGTTCGGCCTGGGCGAGCACGCGTGGGAGAATCCGCCAAGACACTGGCGCCTGAAACGCTCGACGTTTGGTGTCTCCCCCGCCAGTAAGCGTCCTGAGCTCTCTAAGTGCCAAGAGCTCTTCGGGAGCGGCCCACAGCGACTCCAAACTTGGATCGTATGCTTCCAGCGGCGCACGGAGCGCCTCACTCGACAATGCAAAGAACCGATAGACCAAATCCAGACGTCGCCGAGCAGAAAGCGCAACATCCGCCGCCAGTGCACAGGCGCAGGGAGACCCGTTGACCAAAGAAAGGTTCTCCTTCTCCCCCATCGCCCGTTCTTCTGAGAGGGCGTTGAAGAGGTGTCCGAGCGGCTGGATCTCCCCCGCGCAACCGATACCCCGCATAGGTACCTGAGGGAGAGAAGCTTGATCTAGCATTGCAGCAACCCGTCGTGCCAACCCAGAGGAGACGGCTGCGTGACCCTCTATAAAGTTGATCAGCCTGGCGAAAATGATTCCTCGAACCACACGTTGGGGTGCAGGATCGCCAAATGCGGCGGAGGTCGCATAACTGATCTTCTGAGCGTGGGCCTTGCGTTCCGCTTTGCTGAAGCGTTGATACGCATTCTGCCCATATCCCGAGGTGACCCCGTAAACCACCAACTCATCGTCACTTTCAAGAAGTGCCAAAAAACTCTCACGCGCCGAGTCCATCGCCGCGATCGCCTCATCAGAAATAATGATCCCCTCGCCGAGCCAGGCAACGTTATGGTAGTTCTCGAGGGAAAATGAAGCTCGTGATTCGAGGGAGATCATGGTGTGCTCAATGGGTGGTGCCCGGGGCCGGACTCGAACCGGCACGGCCGCAAAGCCGAGGGATTTTAAGTCCCTTGCGTCTACCAGTTTCGCCACCCGGGCAGGGCTTCATGACTCCGTAAATTAAGGGTGTTAGTTGATATAGCAATGCCAACTCGGCGCTACTCCTTCGCAACCCGCAAGCATCACCTTTACGCGCGGCACAATACGACTACTCCGATATTCTAACCCTTGGAATTGTACAGTTTCCCGGGGTAAAAATTAGAGCTCCCCACCTCGCGAAACCTGCGGTGGTTTTTTTGCCAGCAAGAAAAATACCCCCCCGACGACTGCAAAGACTGCGAGCGTCGCAAATGCGCTGACATAACTCCCTGTGCGGTCTGCCATATAACCTGCATACAGTGGACCAAGCGCCATACCCATCATCACGACTAAAGAGGACCAACCCATAATGGCACCGAAATTCGACGCACCGAAATAGTCTGCTCGAATCGCCTGCATTAACGGTCCACGCGTTCCCCAGGCAATTCCATGGAGCACCGCAAAGCCCACAATCATCCAAAGACTTTGAGCGTATGCCAGCAGGATCATTGCCGCCGCATGAAATCCCATACAACCACAGACGATCAATCGTTTATCAAATCGGTCACCCAGAAATCCCGCGCAAATCTGACCAATGATCTGCGTTCCCGTCAAAAGAGAGATCACTAAGCCCGCCGTCGTCAACGAATATCCCAAACGCCCGTTTAAATGAAGAATGAGATGCACCATAACAGCACCGATAATCACCAGAGCGGTTCCATGCCCGAGCGCCATAAACCAAAAAGCCCTCGTTCTTAACGCTTCCCGGGCCGTGTAATCTAACCGTCTGTCAGCTGCTGGGTTTGTCGGGTGCTTGCTTTTCGTCGATCCCGCCGGTTTCTCGAACGGAAGCCCATCCGGCATCTCACCGATATCCTCAGGCCGGTGATCAATAATTCGTGTCAGTGGCCAAGCGACAATCAGGACGAGAATGCCCGACGCCACTGCGGTGCTTCGCCAACCTACAGTTTCTAGTGAAAAAATCGTTACAGGAACTAATATCCCTCCAAATGAGAACCCAAGCTGAGAGAAAGCCAAGGCCTTTGCCCGGTGCTTCGAGAACCAATTTACTAGCGCTGTTGTAACAGAGAGAAACCCACCAAGACTCGTACCGAGCGCGATAAAGAAGAAATAGACGTAAAACTCTAAAATCGATTCAATTTGACTGAATCCAATGAGTGCCAATCCAAAAATAACCAATCCCCACCGAATGACCGCCCTTGGTCCGTATCGATCAATCATCCAACCCTGAAGCGGCCCCAGCATGCCGCTCTCGAGTCGGGCGAGGGAAAAAGCGCCGGCTAGCAATGCCTTACTCCACCCGAATTCGTCCTCGATCAGAAGAAAGTAAGCGCCAAAAGCTTGAAAGAACAGGATGGCACCCATAAACTGAACCGTTCCTCCAGCCCCCACAAGCCACCAGCCACGGAAAACGTGCCCCTGCGGGCGGAAAGTCTGCTTGAGTGACCGGAGGAGATGTTGCACAAAGTTACATTTAGCTGATGTCGAAAATCCAGGAAACTCGAAAACCGCGTATCAGCTACGGCCGACTCTTGTTATCGCGAGGCGCTTTAGTAAAAATCGTTGCTTCCTGGCTTGGGTGGGTGACCGTAACAAGACAGGCCGGGCTGCGAGGTGTGTGTCGAGGTCATCGAACCGACCTTAACCCGAAGAAACTGCTCGAGTGAAGATAAAAATGTGTAGTCAGGTCTCAACGATCTGAATAACCTTGTTTTGATCCTATCCTCATGACTTTTAACGGTTTACCTCATTAGTTTCGTGCCCGCAGTTCGATAACGTCTAGCACACGCTAAACCGGCTA
>DLPX01000064.1:73417-74620 GCA_002477475.1 Proteobacteria bacterium UBA7447 | reverse complement strand
AGTGGAGGCCAACCAGGAAGGGCGTCAGTACCAGAGTATTTTTGATCCCGGCAATCTTGGCAAACAAGTGGACTCAGCTGTCGAGAACGAATAAGGCAAGAAGCGCGCGAGCGATCTTCAGCAAGATTTTCAAGTACCCGTCACTGAGATTCACATGATTCAAACGACCTGTATTGGGGCTTACCCAAAACCTGAATTTGTCGCGTTACCCGATTGGTTTAACACGCCAGAGGGGACGGATACCTCGGATCCCACGAGGTGGTGGGCGGAGGCCATGGCTGCGCTTGGCGCTGATGCCGAAGCAACGCTCTCCCGAGGGGTGGCCGAGGTGCTGGGTGACCAGGAGCAGGTGGGAATTGATATTCCGACTGATGGTGAGGTGCCGAGGGAAAATTACATTCACTATCACTGCCGACATCTTGAGGGGGTCGACTTTTCCAACCTGACGGAGAAAACGCTGCGCAATGGGGCTTACGTCGCCCGATTGCCCACGATTCGACAGCCCGTCCGCGCCAAGAATCCGTTTTTGAGGCATGACTGGCAAAGAGCGCAGAATCTGACCCAGCGTCCGGTCAAGGTCACTATGCCAGGGCCAATGACCATCGGCGATACCACAGCCGATGCGTACTACGATGATCCCAGGCGGCGCGGCGCAGATCTTGCAGATGCCCTAAACAGGGAAGTGCTTGATCTCGCACAGGCGGGATGTCGATACATCCAGATCGATGAGCCGTTGTTTGCACGAAAACCTGAAGATGCGCTTGATTTTGGCTTTGAGCACCTGGAGCGGGCCTTCCATAAATGCTCAAAGGATGTCGTCAAAACCGTTCATATGTGTTGCGGTTATCCTGATCGGATCGACAGTGTGGACTATCCCAAAGCGGACCGACAAAGTTACTTCGATCTTGCCGGTGCGATTGAGGACGCGTCTATCGATGCGATATCACTGGAAGACGCCCATCGTCATAACGATCTGGCTCTGCTGGAGCGGTTTGAGCGCACCACGGTCATTTTGGGTGTGGTGGCAATCGCAAAAAGTGAAGTGGAACCTGTCGAGGTTATCCGTGATCGCCTGCAGGCGGCATTGATGCATATCGACGCGGAGCGACTCATCGCGGCCCCAGATTGTGGTTTGGGTCTTCTGGGCCGGAATCTCTCCCGGCGCAAGTTGTCAAACCTGTGTGAGGCGGCTCACTCGCTGCG
>DLPX01000064.1:59397-73015 GCA_002477475.1 Proteobacteria bacterium UBA7447 | reverse complement strand
TTTTTAGGCTATTCGGCGTTTCTCTTGCGGCGATAACGCTTGCTCTCCTCGGAGCTTGTTCCGATGACTCGGATCTTTTAGGCAATGACCTGTCAGTCCATTCCGCGACCTCCTCCGCAGCCCCGGAGTATGTCAATGATGCCGATCCGGCTCAGTTCGATTTGAGACTGCGAGTTGAAATCAGGTCACCGTTCTCGAACAGCGATGCGTCCCGATCGGGAAGCGGGCTTGCTGAGCATGCTCAGTCGGGTCAATTGCTCGAGCGAGTCAGACGACCCTTTTTGGGTGATCTCGACAGGATACGTGAGCGGCGCTTTCTAAGGGTTCTTGTGTCCTATGGGAGAACGAACTTCTTTTTTGACCAGGGATCCCCTCGGGGATTCGAGTACGACCTAATGATGGAGTATGAAAAACTCCTTAATTCCTCAGTTTCATCGCTGGAGGATCGAGTCAAGTTGATCTTTGTGCCCGTGCCGTTTGACCAACTGCTGGACAGACTCACTTCGGGGCACGGTGATGTTGTTGCGGCAGGGTTGACCATCACACCAGAGCGTTTGGCGCACGTCAGTTTCACCAAGCCCTACCTTAAGGCTGTGGACGAGGTCATTATCGGCCGGCGGGATGGCCAGGCTTTGACATCACTAAGTGATTTGTCTGGACGGACCGTAGTTGCGAGAAAGGGCTCCAGCTACATCATGCACCTTAAGTCCCTTAATGAACTTCTCTTGAGCAAAGGGCTCGCCCCGGTGGACATATCGGAAGCCAAAGAGCAACTTAGCACGGAAGACATTTTGGAGATGCTGGATGCCGGAGCGATTCAGCTGGCTGTTGCGGATAGGCATATCGCTACCATTTGGAGCAAGATGCTCAGCAACATCCGTATCTACCCCGACTTGGCGATCCACCAGGGCGGCCAAATCGCCTGGGCGGTACGCCAAGACAATGCGGCACTACTGGCAAGCCTGAATCAGTTTGTAGATAAGAATCGCAAGGGTTCGCTTTTGGGCAATATTCTTTTCACCCGGTATTATGAAAAAAACCGCTGGATCACCAACCCCGTGTCGAAAGGTGACCGAGAGCGGCTACGCCTAATGCGTGAATTATTCGAAACCTATGGGCAGACTTATGGCATCGACTGGCTCGAACTCGTTGCTCAGGCCTATCAGGAATCACGGTTGAATCAATCTGCAGTAAGCAGTGCCGGGGCAATCGGCGTGATGCAATTGTTGCCGAGCACTGCTGCGGACAAGAACGTTGGAATTCCCGATATCAGCACGGTCGAGAACAATATTCACGCGGGTACCAAATATATGGCGTTTTTACGCGAGCATTACTTCAGCGATTCACAGATTCATCCTGCTGCCAAGATGGACTTTGCGTGGGCATCATATAACGCGGGGCCCAACCGGATACGCCGTCTTCGAAAAAAGGCGCAACCGCGTGGCTTTGACCCCAACAGATGGTTTGGCAATGTTGAAGTGCTCGCGGCAGAGCAAATAGGGCGTGAGACAGTAGATTATGTGAGGAACATCAACAAATACTTCGTTGCCTACAAGATGTACTTCAACGCGCAAAGCGCCAACTAAACATCACGTTCTTATTCAACAGACTGCGTATTTTGATCCCACGGCGCTTTCACTGGCATAAAGTTTTCATTGATATCGACCGTCGTGTTGTAGCCGAAGATGCCCTCAAGCCGCACCGTGAATCGGAAGGTGGCAACGTGACCATATTCCGAGGGGAAATGTACGCCCGGTTCGACCTCCCAGAATAACCATTTCTTCTTGGTCATCCTTCGGTAGCGTGCTTTCAAGACAGCATCGAATACATCAAACTCCGGTTTATCGCGAAGATAAATCTCCAGGTCATAGGCGATCGCCTCTGATTTCGAGCGCCGCAGTTTTTCATACAGGCTGAAATACTGGTCGAGACACCAGCTATCATCACACTCGCTGGAGTTGTTCTCGTACCAGCGCACTACGGTGGTTGGGCGAAAGAAAAAGTCTTGGCCGATTACCCCGTCAAAGTCAGCCTGGCCCCGATACTCAAATTTGCTTTTGGTGAAATAGTAAAAGGAGTTGGTCATTTGCGCCACCCAGGGACCGTCTGTGGTGAAAGCTTTCTTGTGTCGGGCCCGTACGTAGGGCTGATACCTGCTGTCCCGACGACGTATTCCAATATCGAAGCGGATCTGCTTTAACGCGGTCTCGCGCTTGCCCCGTACCTGAAGACTGATATTTTGCTGGTTGTCATCAAGGTCGTTCAGGCGGCCCTCGTCCTCGTCATCACCCAGTATGAGCTTGAGACGGTTTTCGGTGTTGGGTAAGGAGATTCGGGCGCGAATACCCGGGTTGAGCCTGGTGCCCTCGTTACCATCGTAGCGAACCCGGAGAAATGCCCTAAGCCGGGTCTGCTGATCGGTCTCACTCGCCTGCGAGTTTGAGAAGAACCCATCGACCTGGTTGGCCGTTTTCAGCACCCACTTTGACCACTCGTCATGCAGTTGGTCGACGCGGCCGCTGCCGTCATCGGCTTCTTCATCGGCAATGGCCGGCGAAAAAAGAAAAAAAGCCAGGCAGCAAGTCAACAGGCGCAAAGGCGTGTTGCAATGATTAAGCATGGTCAGTGTGTATTGGTCGGTTGGGAGTCAGCAGAGTACTTCGAACTCAGTATTGAAACGGGTATCGTCGTCCACGCGGATGGCCAGTTCCCAAAAGCCGATGAAATCATCCATCCCCATAGCGGGATTAAAGAAGCTGAAGAGCGCTGAACCTTTAGGGGGATGCAGCTTTAGCCATATCGTAATGCGGGTACTGCCAGCACCATTAAAAGGGTAGTCAACATGCTCTCGGATTTTGCCACCGGGGTCGGTCCAGTCGGCCTGCAGGCGATGTGCTCCGCCCTCAAGTTCAAGAAGATCAATGACGGCATAAATCTTGTCGTTACAGCCAAACCGGTTTGAATTGCTTTCTACCGGCCAGCCGTTCTCAAACTCAGCGCTTAGCCAAACGTTAATAGAGGGATCGGCCTTGCCCACCGAAATGGTGCCCAACAAAAGCAGGGCACATATCGCTCGCAAGCCGAGTCGGCAGAGTCCGAACGGACAGGACTTCACGAGGAGGCGCGGTTTAGGCCGCTTGTTTCAAAATGTTGGCAGTATCGTCGACGGCGCTCGCCAGTGCGTCAAACAGTTCGTCAATCTGTTCTTTAGTGATGATAAGAGGTGGGCAAATACCGATCACGTCACCCGGCAGGGCGCGCACAATCAGACCCTTTGCCAATGCGGCAGCCGCAATCTGGGCTCCGGCTTTGACTTCGGGCGGATACTGATCACGGGTTGATTTATCCATCACGATTTCCAATGCGCCGATCAAACCGACCCCGCGCGCCTCACCGACAATCGGGCTTGTCCCGAATTCGGCAAGGCGTGCCTGGAAATGTGGCGCGATGTTCCTGACATGATCGAGGATGTTGCGCTCTTCGTAGATCTTGAGGGTTTCCAAAGCCACAGCACAAGAGACCGGGTGCCCGCCATAGGTGTAGCCCATGCCGAGTGCGCCGTGCTTTTTGCTTTGTGACTTCAGAACGTCATAGATCTTGTCCGAGATCATGAGCGCCGAGATCGGCAGATAGCCTGAAGACAGCTGCTTCGCGCAGGTCACCATATCGGGCTTGATGCCGTAAGTCTGGGAACCCCACATGTTGCCGGTGCGCCCGAAACCGCAAATGACTTCATCCGCCACCATCAATACGTCGTATTTGTTCAGCACCGCCTGGATTTTCTCAAAGTAGGTGGCCGGGGGAACCATGACGCCCCCAGCACCCATAACAGGCTCCGCCACGAACGCGGCGACGGTGTCAGGATCTTCCTTGAGAATCAGCTGCTCCAGGTTGTCAGCAAGCCTTGTGGCAAATGCCTCTTCTGATTCGCCGGCCTCGCTGTAGCGGTAATACCCGGCCGTGTCAGTGTGAAGCATCCGCTCAAGCGGCAGATCAAAATCGTTTTGCATCAGGGGGATTGCCGTCAGGCTGCCCCCAGCCACGGTGACGCCGTGGTAGCCGCGTTTGCGGGAGATGATTTTCTTTTTCTTCGGCAGACCCCGACCGTTGTTGTAGTACCAGGTAAAGCGAATCATTGCGTCGATAGCCTCTGAACCTGAGCTTAGGAAGAAGGCCTTGGTCATGGGCTCGGGCGCCACTTCCAACAGCTTTTCAGAAAGCGCGATGACGGGCTCTGTCGAGCGATGCGCGAACGTGTGCGAGTAGGGCAACGCAGCAAACTGATCAGCCGCCGCCTTGGCCAGCCGAGACTCTGAAAAACCCAACGAGACACACCAAAGCCCGCCCAGCCCCTCGAGGTAACGATTGTCCCGATCATCCCAGACATAGACGCCTTCCCCACGTGAGATGACAAGCGGCCCTTGTTCCTCATGCGCTGCAAGATTGGTATAGGGGTGCAGTGCGTGGGCGATGTCTTTTTTCTGGTTTTCGCTGATGGGTTTGTTCATGGCAGTCTCGATAGTGTCGATACATATCGACTGGTTTCGGTGTTCGTCATTGCCGGGTGGGCAACGGTATCGCAAAAGATTCTGCCCTTATTTGGTGTATTCAACAAGCAGGGTTATGCGGGTGGTGGGAAAGAGGAAAGCGCATTGGCGGCCTCGCGTCCTTCCGTGGCACACCATGCCCGAAAGCCGCCCAGCCCCCGATTTTGCCATTCGGCATGAGCCAGGTTCCATCCTTTGCCGCGTTGTTCATCCATCTCCTCCGAGGTGAGGTGATGGGTTCGGCGGAAGCCGTCTTCAAGATGGTGGTATCCCCTGATTACGGCATCGGTAGCAAGCCCGCAGTAGAGGGTCACCTCGAAAAAATAGACCACTTCAGTCAGGTTGTTGAACTTGTGAAGTTTCTGCGAAAAGCCGACAATCGGGGCTGCCAGAAGTAATCCCAGCGAGAGCACCAAGAGTTTTTTGGAGAGGGCATGGCGCAGATTCGTACGCTCAAAGCGGTGTTTTCGCATAGTGTTTGAACGATGAACGGGCATGTATGAAGGAAGTTAGCATGACCCGCTATGTAAAAGAGTCAAGGAATTAGCATCATGGATACAGCAGTCAAGGAAGAAGTCGGCCATTACATTGGCGGCCGGGTCGTTTCAGGATCCAGTGGGCGATACGGTGACGTCTACAACCCCGCTACCGGAGAAGTGGCCCGGCAGGTGGCATTGGCGAGCGCCGACGAGGTGCGCCACGCAATTGCCAATGCTGCAGACGCGTTTATCGATTGGGCGGAGGTGCCGCCCGCCCGTCGGGTGCAGGTGCTGTACCGGTATCGAGAGCTTCTGATCCAGAACATGGATGAACTCGCCCGTCTTCTGTCCTCCGAACACGGCAAGACCGTGGACGATGCCAAGGGCTCGATCACGCGTGGGCTGGAAGTGGTCGAGTTTGCCTGCGGCATCCCGCAACTGCTTAAAGGAGAGTTCAGTGAAGGGGTGGCCAACGGTGTCGATTCCTGGAGTATGCGCCAGCCGCTGGGGGTGGTCGCTGGTATTACACCCTTCAACTTCCCGGCGATGGTGCCCATGTGGATGTTTCCGGTGGCGATAGCCTGTGGAAACACTTTTGTGCTCAAGCCCTCAGAGCGTGATCCTTCCTGTGCCGGATACATGGCGCGCCTGATGACTGAGGCGGGCCTGCCGGATGGGGTGCTCAATGTCATTAACGGGGATAAAGAGGCCGTGGATACCCTGTTGACTGATCCAACCATTCAGGCAGTGAGCTTCGTGGGCTCCACTACGGTGGGCGAACACATTTATCGGACTGGTTGCGCACATGGCAAACGCGTTCAGGCACTGTGTGGTGCGAAGAATCACATGATTGTGATGCCCGATGCGGATATGGGGCAGGTGGTCGATGCCGTGATGGGCGCCGCCTATGGTTCAGCAGGAGAACGGTGTATGGCGATCTCGGTCGTTGTCGTTGTCGGCGATGACACGGCGGATCGAATGATGGAGCAACTTGTCCCCCGGATCGAGACGCTCAAAGTCGGAGCGTATGACCAGGATGGTGTGGAAATGGGACCTGTTATCACCCCGGATGCGCGTGACCGGATCAAGGGGTATATCGATCGGGGCGTGGAAGAGGGTGCGGATCTTGTCGTAGACGGCCGTGATATTTCTGTCTCAGGATACGAGCAGGGGTGTTTTGTTGGTGCCACCGTGTTTGACCGTGTGAAACCGGCAATGGATATTTACCGCGATGAGATATTTGGACCGGTTTTGTCTGTGGTTCGCGTAGAGAACTACGAGGAGGCACTGGAGCTCGTCAATGGTCACGAGTATGGAAACGGAACCGCGATATTTACCCGAGATGGAGATACCGCGAGGGATTTCGGGCACCGTGCCCGGATCGGCATGGTAGGCGTGAACGTTCCGATTCCGGTGCCGCTTGCTTTCCACAGTTTTGGAGGCTGGAAGCGCTCACTCTTTGGCGATCACTATATGCACGGTCCTGAAGGCGTTCGGTTCTACACCCGAATGAAGACATTGACGTCGCGTTGGCCCTCCGGAATCAAAGAGGGAGCGGTTTTCAATTTCAAGGCAGGCGGCGAGCACTAACGGACTTCCAAGAGCGCATACGTCATAGCGAAGTCCGGTGGTGCTACCGATCAAGTCTCAGGTTATCGATCAGGCGCACTGATCCGATACGCACGGCAATCAGTGCCTGGGCACGCTCAAGCGGGGTTTGGGGCAGTTGGGCTGTCCAATGCGCCGGGTCCCGGACTTCCGCATATTCGACGATGAGTCCGTCATGGTTAAGGTGGTCGGTCATGGCGGCAGAGAGTCTGTCGGCAGTCCGTTCGCCTGACTGCCACACGTCACGGGCCGCTAGCAGTGCCGGATATATCTGATGCGCAAGATTTTTTTCATCCGGACTCAATCGGACGTTGCGGGATGACAGAGCCAGGCCTGAGTCTTCCCGAACTGTCGGACATACCACAATAGTGGGATAACCCATCTCCCGGGCGAGGTCAGAAACGACCAGAGTCTGTTGAAAGTCCTTTTCGCCGAAATAGGCGCTCGACGGTCCGACAGTGCAAAAGAGCCGCTCCACGATGGTTCGAACACCGTCGAGATGCCCTGGCCGGAATTGTTCCTCAAGTCCCGACCCATGAGGCCCTGCCGGGAGAATGTCGATTTTGGCAAGATCAGAGAACTCAGGGAAAAACTCTTCAAGGCTACCCATAAAGACCATGTCACATCCCTCGGCCTCGAGCAGTGCGAGGTCTGATTCTTTATCCCTAGGATAGGCGTCAAAGTCCCCTTGATCCTCAAATTGCAGCGGATTGATAAAGATACTGGCGCAGCAGATTCCGTTCTCTGTTCGAGCCCGGGTCACGAGCGAAAGATGACCTTTATGCAGTGCTCCCATGGTAGGCACAAAGCCGAGAGTTTTACCTTGAGACCGCTGGTCAGTGCACCAGCGCTTGGCATCGGTAGGGGATTCGAGATGCAGCATGACGGCAATCAGTATGACATGCTGCGCTGCAACAAGTCTATATTTTCTGCCGTATTTCTCTCCAGGAGACCGAGACGCCTAATGCTATGAGCTCACAGGCTGCAGGCTGGTTCGATAGCGCTGGGCTTTGTTCAGGTAGCTCTGGACATTGCGGCTGAGTTGCTCGACTTCTTCATCGGTCAGTTCCCTGACGACTTTGGCAGGCGAGCCAAGGATCAGCGATCTCGCGGGGAAACGTTTGCGTTCCGTGACCAAAGCGTTGGCGCCCACGAGACTGTTCTCGCCAATCTCAGCAAAATCCAGAACCACCACCCCATTGCCGATCAGCGCCTTGTCACAGATGGTGCATCCATGGATGACCACGCTATGACCGATCGAGACGTCGTCGCCGATTGTCACGGGAACGCCCGCATCGACATGGATTACCGTATTGTCCTGGATGTTGCTCCTGGCCCCCACCGAGATCTGATCGTTATCTCCCCGAAGGACAGCACCAAACCAGACGCTGGAACGGGCGCCAAGGCTGACGGAGCCAATCACGTCCGCGCTGGGAGCAATGTAAACATCTTCGTCCAGCTGCGGAATTTGGTCTCCAAGCTGATAGATCATCCCAGCGCCTCAGGACAGCCGGGTGATCGGCGCATCATTATTGGATAGTGTCCGAGCTTTGCCGAGCTGGCCGATAAGGCCTGACAACCGGTCGAGCACTTTTTTCTTGATGGTGTATTCCACCTCAAAGATATCAGCGGCGTCGCGAAGGCTCATAAGATAGTCATCACTTGTGCGAATGTCATCGACGAGTTTCAGTTGATGTGCCTGGGTTCCGAGCCAATGCTCGCCTGTTGCGACCGCGTCAAGATCAACGATGGGTCGACGGGCTTTAACGAAATCCTTGAACAGCGTGTGGGTCTGCTCCACCTCTTCTTTCACCTTCGCCCGCGCCCGGTCAGTGGTTTCTCCCAGCATACTGATCGTGCGTTTGTATTCGCCAGCGGAGATCTGCTCGTAATCGATGTCGTGTTTTTTCAGCAGGCGGTTGAAGTTGGGGATCTCGGCGACCACGCCAATAGAGCCAATCACAGCGAAAGGGGCGGCCAGTATGCGGTTGGCGACACACGCCATCAAATAGCCTCCACTGGCCGCGACTTTGTCGACCGAGACCGTGACATCGATCCCGGCGTCACGAAGGCGCATGATTTGGGAAGCAGCAAGACCATAGGCGTGGACCATGCCGCCGGCACTCTCCAGCCTGACCAGCACTTCATCGCCCTCACGTACCCCGAGCAGAATGGCGGTGACTTCTTCGCGCAGCAGGGCGACTTCGCTGGCACGGATGTCACCATTGAAATTCAGCACAAAAACACGCTTCTTGGGCTCCTCTGGCGCATTCTTCTCAGATTTCGCCCGGGCTTTTCGTTCTTTCTTTTGCGACTTTTGTCGTTTTTTTACAAGCGCGGGAGGTAAAGTGGCCATCTCGAGCGCGTCAGCCATATCCCGGAAGCGGTCATTAATGCGCTTTACGTCAATTTGTTCGGACGGCACATGCCGATTGCGCATGGCGACGCTGACGACAGTCAACAGAATGCCGACAATCAGCAGAAAGAGGGTAAGGGCTTTTGCGAAAAAAAGGCCGTATTCTGCCAAGTAGGCCATGTCTGTTCCGGGTCAGGGCTATAAGGGGACGGCGAGTGTAGCATTGGCGGCACGGATTCGTGCTATGTTGCGCGTGCTCAAAAGCATTCACTAGAGTGGATCTTCCGATGCATGACGGAAGGCCCGGAAAATGGTATTGCCCTGATGAAGTCGACGACAACAGACCTGTACCGTGAACTCTCTGACCAGGTATCGGTCAGTTCCATCACCCGCTGGCTGAAAGAGATGATTGCCATCCCGAGTGAAAATCCGATGGAGGGTGACGCTCGCCCCGGTCATCGGGAGCAGGAGATCGGCGAATATTATCTTGAACAGATGCATGAATTGGGCCTGACGGTTGCCTCCCGGGAGGCAGCGCCCGGTCGCCCGAACGTTTTCGGCACGCGAGCTGGCAATCAGGATCGCCCGTCATTGATGTTGTGCGGACATCTGGATACGGTGCCCACCGAGGGCTACGATGATCCTTACACACCCCATGAAAAAAACGGCCGGATCTACGGCAGGGGATCTTGCGATATGAAAGCGGCCCTGGCGTGCTACCTTGAGGTAGCACGCTTGCTTCGGGACGCCGATGTCACTCTCTCTGGGTCGCTCATTCTCTGCGGCGTGGCGGACGAAGAGTGGCAGATGATCGGCTCTCGAGAGATCGGACGCAACGGTCCGTTCGCCGATCAGTGCATTATCGGCGAACCATCAGATCTGTCGGTCTGTCCGGCTCATAAAGGACAATTTGGCTTATTCATTCGGACGTTTGGCAAGGCAGTGCACTCCAGTATTCCGGAACAGGGGGAAAATGCCATCGAGCGTATGGCCCGTGTTGTTAATGCGCTTTCCGATTACAACGAGGAGCTGGCATCTAGAGAGCCGCATCCGCTTTGTGGGCATGGCACTTACAGTCCGGGCGTTATCCGTGGCGGTGATCTCGCCAGCGCGGTACCGGATTATTGCGAGCTGGAGATCGATCGCCGAGTGCTGCCCAGTGATGAAACTGAACAGGTGCACCAGGATATCGCGGCCCGACTCGATCCGTTAACACAGGAAGATCCAGGTTTTCGCTATGAACTCAGTGAGCCTTCCTGGGATATTCCTGCCAATGATCTGCCCGTCGAGTCACCCGTAGTCCAGTCTCTGCTTAATGCATCGGCAGACCTCACAGGCCGCCCCGAGCGTGCCAGGTCCTTTCCTGGAGCAACGGATGCCCCGCATCTCAAGACGCCCGCAGTCGTCTGCGGTCCAGGTTCCTTGTCTCAGGCGCATTCCATTGACGAGTTTGTTGAGATTGAGCAGTGTGTCCGCGCGACCCGGATGTATTTGCGCGCCGTAGCGGATCTGATCGCTTAGCGATCGTCAGCTCAGAAACCGTTGGGCTCGATAGGGTGTCGGGTCGACCATAGGTGTCTCACGGTCAATCATCTGCTGGACCAGTTTCCCTGTGACAGCGCCAAGCGTCAGCCCCACATGCTGATGACCGAAGGCGTAGACCACCGACGGATGTTTTGATGAGTGACTGATAACCGGCAGGGCATCAGGGAATGTGGGTCGAAAGCCCAGCCAGGTATCCCCGCGCTGTTTCAGCGACGGTAGTGCACGGCGGGCAGCCTGCTCGATATAGTCAAGACGCTTTGGGTCGGGTTTGGCATCAAGACCTGCCAGTTCAACGGTTCCCGCTGCCCGCAAGCCACCATCGACAGGGGAAAGATAGAGTCCGGCGTCAGCGAGCCCCACCGGCCGTGACAGGGTCGAGAGGTTTTCTGGAAACATCACGTGGTACCCCCGTTCTGTGTCAAGCGGCAAACGATCGAGCACCGGGCCCTGAATCCGGGTGGACCAGGCGCCCGCGGCAATGACCGCATGGTGGACCGTTTTTGAAGTTCCAGACAAATGCACGGTGACCTGATCCAGACCCGCGGACTCGATGCGGTCAACACGGTCTTGGATGACTTCACCACCGTCCTGTGCGAATTGATCGACGAGTCTCATGATCACCTGTTGCGGATCGCTCAGTTGAAAACCGTCGTTGTAAAGTATTCCGCCAGCAAAGATGGGGGCGAGCGCGGGTTCGAGTTCCCGCACTGCGTCAGCTTCAACTTCTGTGATCGACATGCCTTGTTCCCGCCGCCGGGCGATGTCGTCTTGAGCAGCCAAACGGCTATTGGCATCCGAATAAAGATACAGTGTTCCGTTACGGCGAATAAAATCCCCGGCGCCTGCTGACTGGACGAGCGCAAGAGTAGTGTCTTCGGCATGCCGGAGCAGTGCGCCCAGCGCGGAGATGGTCTGGTCGACCCGCTCGCGCCGACAATGGCGCAAAAACGACAAAAGCCAGGGCGCCATACGGGGCACGTAGGCAGGAGAAATCGATAGCGGCCGTTCCGATCCGGACAGGAGTTTCGGAAGGGATTTCAGTAATTTGGGATGATTTACCGGGATACAGGCGTACGTCGCAATCGTCGCGGCATTGCCATAACTCGTTTGACTGCCCGGCGGATGAGGGTCGATCAGGGCAACCTTGTGGCCTGCGCGTTGAAGATGCAGCGCGCAACAACTGCCAACCATGCCCGCTCCGATAACAAGCGTCTGAGGTGTATCCATTTCACGATGACGGCTTTGGTAGGCCAAAGGTTTCGAAGTGCCTATTATTGTTTAAAATACTACCGGAGTTCGACCGTCGCGAGCGATTCGACTGCTAGGGTTCAAAAAGCCTTATCAGGCTTTCATCCAAGAAAGGACTGCGTGAGCGAGGGGCAGGCTGTGATTCATGAGGAGGAATTAAAGTGATCAAGAATTTTATGCGCGGAACATTGGCGCTGATGATTTTGGCATTGCCGGGCGTGGGTTCGGCAGAGAGTGTGAAGATTGGTTTTGTAACGACGCTGACCACCGGGGCAGCCGTTATCGGCAACGATATGCGGGACGCGGTCAATCTCGCGGTCGAGGATCTAAACGGCACAATGGGCGATCTCGATATTGAGGTCATCTTTGCAGATGATGGGTTCAAGCCGGAAACCGGGAAACAAGTTACCGATAAACTGGTCAAATCAGATGATGTTGATTTTGTAGCGGGATACATCTGGTCACATGTGCTACTGGCCTCTCAGAAATCTGTTCTCAATGCCGACAAGTTTCTGATCAGCGCCAATGCCGGGCCCTCACAGCTTGCCGGAAAGCTCTGTCACCAAGATTTCTTTTCCACTTCCTGGCAGAACGACCAGACCCCAATGGCCATGGGCGCGGTCCTGAGCCAACGGGGAGTCAGCAAGCTCTACGTGATGGCACCCAACTACGCAGCGGGCAAAAATATGGTGGCGGGGGTCGAGCGCACCTTTAAAGGCGAGATCGTTGGTAAGGATCTGACCAAGTGGGGCAAGGATGCGCAGTTGGATTTCTCTGCAGAACTCGCCAAAGCCAAAGCGTCCGGCGCGGAGGCGCTCTTTGTTTTTTATCCGGGGAAAGCCGGGGGCGCCTTTATGAAGCAGTATGAGCAGGCAGGCCTTGCTGACAAGCTGCCGCTTTACACGGTGTTCACCGTGGACGCCATTTCACTTCCAAAACTGCAACAGGCAAACATGAAAGCCGTGCTGGGTTCTTTGACCACGGGCTTTTGGGGCCCCGGACTCAAAAACCCGCAGAACGCACGTTTTGTTGAAGGGTTCCTGAAAAAATATGGGCGTTACCCCTCGTTTTATGCGGCGCAGTCCTATGACAGCATCTTTCTGATCAACAGCGCTGTGGAAGCCGTGGGTGGCAATCTGCAAGATCGAGACGGAATGCGTGCTGTGATGGAAAAAGCCAATTTCCCCTCTGTCCGCGGATCGTTCTCCTATGGTGCCAACCATTTCCCGATCCAGAATTTCTACCTGCTTGAAGTCGTCGATGACGGCAACGGCAATTGGACCACGGAGATTCGTTCGACGGTTTTTGAAAACCATCAGGATACCTACGTAGCAGATTGCCGTCTTTAGAGAGCAAAAGCTTCGGTTTGTTGTTTTGAGTGATCGAACTGCGCACTCCGGCGCTGTAGGCCGGAGTGCGGTCAGGGTGTCTAAGGGCAGGCTTCCCCTCGGTTTCGTGATCCGGCAACACTCCAGAGTTGCCAGCGTGACCTGACCATGGACAGCGCACTCGTCATGATCCAGGTGCTGAATGGGCTTCAGCTAGGCGTCTTGCTGTTCCTGCTGGCTGCCGGATTAACGCTGGTCTTTGGCATCATGGACTTTATCAATCTGGCCCATGGCGCTTTTTATATGCTTGGGGCGTTCATTTGTGCGACGCTGGCCTTGTGGCTCGACTCCTTCCTGCTTGCGGTTTTGCTGGCGGTGCCCATCACGTTTGTCATCGGAGTCGTGGTGGAATTGGGTATCGCTCGGCAGTTGTATCAGGCAGATCATCTTGAGCAGATCTTGGCCACCTTCGGCCTCATTTTGATAGCTGATACGTTGGTGCAGATG